>JAAEPF010000054.1 GCA_024222295.1 Actinomycetes bacterium | reverse complement strand
TGCTATTGCCGCATCCGGTGGCAGCGCCGAGCAGCCCCACCGTGCCCGGCGGCAAGGGCCCCAGCGCCGCGTCGCTCTCCCGCACGCCCCGCCTCGCCCCGGCCGGTGCGGTGCTGGTGCAGGCTCCCTGCCTGCGAGCAATGTCGATGGTGTCCCGTAGCTTCATGCGCACTCTCCTTTGCTTGACACGTGCGAGTGTACGAACGTACATTATCGCTCGGTAGGCAGACAAGAGAGAGGCGCGAGAAACTATTTTCAGAAAGTGGTTGCGCCCCCGGCTTTCTAGCCCCACTATATCGGCAGTGATGAGGACAGCGGGTCTAGACAGCCCGCGAGAGGAGAGAGTGATGAGAGAGATAGAGGATTACCTGAAGGGTCTTCGCGAGCGGGCGAGGAAGCTCGACCCGGGAGTGTACTCGGTGAGCGTGGCGGCGACTGAGCGTGACCACCAGAAGGCCCTGCCGGTTCGCTACTACTGCAGCATCCATTCGCGGTCACGCACGGAGACCTCGGAGATCGAGTTCGGGGCGACGGTCGAGGAGGCTGTGCGCGAGTGCTTCGAGTCTCTCGAGCGCTACGAGCGCCTACGCCGCGCGGAGAAGTACTGCGTGGTGTGCGACGAGAGCGGCGTCGAGCGCAAGGGCGACATCAAGACCGCCTGCGGCATGATGTGCCACGAGCACGCCATCGAGTGGCTGCAGTCCGAGAAGGAAGCCTCGGAGGAGCACAACGGGGAGATCGGGCCGTGCGGGGTGAAGTCATGAGCCCGCAGCGCTTTCCCACGCTGGGCACGCTGTGCGAGTACGCCCGCGTGATCAACTCCGGTCACGACGTGGCCTGCACCTTCCAGCGCGACGACGGCGAGTCCGCGGACGCGTACCACGTCGAGATGGTGGTGGCCAACCCGGAGGCCGGTGACCGTGGCGCCGAGTTCGCCGGGGTAGGTGCCACCATCGAGCAGGCCGGCGTGATGGTCGCGTACGGCTCCGGCGGTAACAGGCGGCCCCGCGCCGAGATGGGCGTGGACCCTTCTCGGGCGGATGCGGCTGACCACCGTGCG
>JAAEPF010000053.1 GCA_024222295.1 Actinomycetes bacterium | reverse complement strand
GGGAACTCCTCGAGCAGCGCGGCGATGCGCCGACCCATCCGCCCGCCCGCCCCGTAGATGCCCAGCTTCACGCGCGCAGCTCGATCTTCTGGTCGGCGCAGAGCGCGCGCAGGCGCGCCTCGGTCTCCGGGAGGAGCGGCGCCAGCGGCAGACGGCACTCCGCCGAAATCAGCCCGGTGGCCCAGGCCAGCGCGGTCTTCACCGGCACCGGGTTCGTCTCCCAGAACATGCCCGCGAAGAGGGGCAAGAGGCCCAGGTGGATGCGGCGCGCCTCCGCGATGTCCCCCGCCTCGAAGGCCCTCCAGAGCGCCACGAAGCGCTCCGGCACCAGGTTGCTCGCGACGGCGGTGAGGCCGCGCCCACCCACGCACCAGAGCGGAAAGGCGGTGGCGTCGTCGCCGCTCAAGACCTGCATGCGGTCCCCGCAACGCCGCACGATCTCCGCGCCGAACTGCAGATCCGCGGTGGCCTCCTTCACCGCCACGATGGTGGGCAGATCGGCGAGGCGGTCGAGGGTGTCGACGGTGAAGGAGACGGCGGTCCGCCCGGGCACGTTGTAGAGCACCAGCGGCAGCTCCGTGGCCTCGGCGATGGCCGCGCAGTGCCGGTAGAGCCCCTCCTGGGTGGGCTTGTTGTAGTAGGGGGTGATCACCAGGCCGGCGTCGGCGCCCACCTCTGCCGCAGCGCGGGCGTTCGCGATGGAGCGGGCCGTGTCGTTGGTGCCCACGCCCGCGATGACCTTCAGGCGGCCCTTGGCGGTCTGCACCGCCGTGCGGATGAGGCCCAAGCGCTCCTCGTCCGTGACCGTGCTCGACTCCCCGGTGGTCCCGCAGGGCACCACGCCGTGGATGCCCGCCGCGATCTGCCGCTCCACCAGGGCCGCGAAGGCCTCCAAATCGGCCCGCCCCGCGGTGAAGGGGGTGACCAGGGCCGTGTGCACTCCGCTGAACATTGGACCTCCGACGACTGCTCGAAAGGGCAACGCAGCTAAGCGGAAAGGGCTACGGGGTGCAACGGCGAGGCCCTCTCATCGGCCGTTGACAGCGCAGATCGCGGCCGTTAGGGTCCGCCGCAATCTGGTCCCCCAAAGGGATGCCCATGTTCTCGGTCGTCTTGAGCCTCTCCATCGCCGCGCTCGCCGGTGTCGCCCTCGCGGCCGGAGCTTGTCAGCTGGTGCTCGGCGTCTTGCCCAAGCAAGACCCCTAGCAGCGCGCGCCAAAGCGCGGAATTACTGCATGGAGTGGCGTAAGTAGCTGAAATTGTTCGGGGCGGCACTTCGGAGTTAGGAATGTGCCGATCCGGAGGACGCTGAGCCGCCTCGCCCGGATCGGCCAGACGAGCAGCACGCCCCATCAGCTGTGGTGATCGTGCGCGTCGTCGTGCTGGTGCTCGGGTGCCGTGGGCCGGGCGTGCTCGTCGTCGTGCTGGGGCTCGGGGGCCGCGGCTCGTGCCTGGCGCTGAGGCGGAGCAGAGACTCCGGCTCGCCGGCCGCCTGGGCCGCGATGCTCACCCGCCTCGTGCAACGCCACGCCTGAGGCGACGGCCTACCGCTATGCAGCGGCGAGGTCCACCGGCTCCTCCTCCTTGGCGAGGTGCCGGGCGAGTCGGCCGAGGTTGCACCGCATTACGATGACAGAGGCTTGGAGCGTGGCCTGCTGCAGGCCCCAGGCCCGCGCCTGCCGCCCCCCGTGGCGCACCACTTGGTTGACCAGCCGCTCACACTGACTGCGCGTGCGGTACTGCTCACGGATCTCTTCTCTCTCCCATCGTTCGCGGAGGACGATGAGTTCCTCGTGCCTCGGGTTGATCGCCACGGTCTTGCAGGTGGCACGGGCGGTCAGGCACTTGCCGCGCAGCGGGCAGGTGTCGCAGCTTGCCTTGGACCAAGAGAAGTAGCGCCTCGTCTTGCCTTGCCTCATGGCGACCTCGACGCCCCCCGGACACTTCGCCGTCCCCGCCGCCACATCGATGTCGAAGTCCGTCGAGTTGAAGCGGTCCTTCGGCCGCGTCACCGGCAGCGGAGGCGCGAGGACGTCCACACCATGCTGGCGGCGCCCGAGCAGATGCAGCTCGGCCCCGCCGTAGGCCGTGTCCCCCAGGACCTGGGAGAGGTCGGCGTGGAGCTGCTTCGCCCGCCCGATGAGGCGCAGTGCGACCGTGCCATCGCCCTTGTTGGCCGGCGTGACCGACAAGGAGGTGATCAAGCCACTCACCACTTCCCCCAGCAGGTGGACCTTGAAGCCGCGGAAGGGCTGGCTCCTCGTCTTGCGACTGTGGCGAGCCATCGGATCCGTGATGCTCACCGTCCGGTCCCGCGCGACTTTCTGCGCGACACGCAGTCGGGCCGAGTCATCGACCTCGAGGTCATCGGCGATCACCTTGGCCAGCTGGCGGCACCGACGCAGGAGGCCCTTGCGCTTGTTGTGCCGCACGGACTCCACCTCGGCGCGAACTTGTTCGATGACTCGAAGCACGTCGGCTGCCAACGAATCGATCAGCCCGGCGCGCGCATCGGCGTCTCGCCAGTTGATGCGGAAATGGCCCTTCGTGCTCTTCGCGAGGAGGAAGGGGAGCTTCCAGGCCGTGGCCACCGCCGCGAGGGTCTGCCCCTTCGCTCGAGCCCACTGCTTCCCCAGGCCCCGCAGGCCATCGCCGAGGAGGCGCACCGTGCCGCGCGCCGCGCCGTAGCACCACATCGGCGTGCTATCCATCGCCCATACAGCCTCAGGACTCACGATGCCCGCGTCCACGCACATCCGGACGTGATGTTCGTGCAGCAGTTGGTACCGGGGCACTCCGCTCTCCAGGTCGCGCCCCAGCAGGTACCGCTCGAAGCGCCGGAAGCTCGACTCGCTCGGCGCCTTGCCCCCGATCTCCAAACCCGTCGCAGCCCGCCACGCAAGGTCGGTCCCGAGGCGCCGCACCATCGCCTTGCGGCTCATCCCTTCCTCACTGAAGCGCAGCAGCAAGGTGGTCATCAGGACCGACGCCGGCCAAGCGTCTCGGCCCCGCCGCCCATGGCCGTGCCAGTCTGAGAAGAGCCAGTCCGGGTACAGCTTCGCGGCCTGCGTCCGGAACAGCCACGGCAGCGAGGCAGGCGCCAGCACGCGGGGATCAGCGAACTCCGGCGTGAAGAAGGAGGTCTGCGAGAGGTTCTTGGTTGGCACGTCCGGGCTCCCCGCCCCGGAGCCCTTGCCGAAATGCCATCATCTCAGGCAGCGTCACCACGGCGTTGCGTCGGGGCTGTGGTTGTTGCGTAGGAACTCCAGCTCAACCCCGTGCGCGACGCCGGTCAACCCCGCAGAACCAGGGGTCGCCTAAGTGATCGGAATCACTTCGAAACTGATTTACGGCGCGCGCTGCTAGGGGTCTGTCGGGGATTGGGCCCTTTTGGGGGATCGACCCGAGGATCTGGCCATGATCTACTGGGCCATGGCCAAGACGTATCGCGAATGGGAGCCGGATCAGCAGTTTCTGCTGCCGCCGTCGCCCCACGACTGGC
>JAAEPF010000052.1 GCA_024222295.1 Actinomycetes bacterium | reverse complement strand
GAGAAGGTCGACCACGCCGAGCAGCGCATCGCGGAGCTCGACTTTCCGCTCGTCGAGGTGGCCGTGGGCGCGGACACGCTCGCGGTGGAGCGCGCCGTCGACAAGTTGGCGCAGGCTGGATGCCGCACGATCTGGATCGATTACCTACAGAAGGTGAGGCCTGGTGAGGATGCGCCGGAGGACAGGCGCACCGCAATCAACGTGCTCTGGGGAGCGCTACAGCGCGCAGCCATCCGGCATGACGTGGTGGTCATCGGCATCAGCCAGCTAGGGCGCAACGCCCAAGAGGGAGAGCCCTCGCTGCACAGCTTCAAGGAGAGTGGAGACCTTGAGAACGAGTGCCGCTTCGCGCTGCTCGCGCATCGCTCCGTGGACTCTCCCACCGTGGTGCTGACCGTGGCCAAGGGGCTGTTCGGGGGCGTCGGCACGCAGATGGTCTTCGAGCGCGTCAATGGCGCACTTAAGCCGGTGTGGTGATGGGCGGCCGAGCAAGCAGAGCGAAGGGCGCCACTTTCGAGCGAAAGGTCGCCGAAATTTTTCGGGAGATGTACCCCGAGGCTCGGCGCGGATACCAGCGTCGATCAGGCTCGGATGAGCCCGACGTGGCCGGCACCCCGTGGTGGATCGAATGCAAGGTGGGCAAGGGCACCCCGCAGGTCTACCGCGCATGGTGGCAGGCCATGGAAGCGACCGATGGGCGCGCGTGCATGGTGGTGAGCAAGCAGGACCGCACCGAGGTGCTGGTCACCCTGCAGCTAGCCGACCTGATGGCGCTGCTGCAGCGCGCGGCGGGGCACATCGTCACCGAGGAGCACGCCGAGCTCGACAGTCAGTCGTCGGGATGACGGCCGCCACGGTCAGCGCCGCGGCGGCCACTGTCGCCCAGTTCTGCAGGAGCCCGTCCATCTCTCCCTCCCTGATGTGCGCCAGATCCGCACGGCCACGTTGTTGGCGGCCCCGCTGGCGGCGGCGGAGGCCGCCACG
>JAAEPF010000051.1 GCA_024222295.1 Actinomycetes bacterium | reverse complement strand
GGCTGGGCCGTCGGAGCGGCCGGCTGGGCCGTCGGAGCGGCCGGCTGGGCCGGAGTCGGAGACTGCACCGGAGACTGGGCGGAAGGAGCACCCGGCATGCCATGGGCGGGCGTCGTCGGGCCCGGTCCTCCCGCTGCTGCGGGTTCGACGGTGGGCTGAGCGCCGGCCGGAGCCTGGTTGCCCGGCGGCGGGGCAAACGCGCCCTGCCCTTCGGGCGTGTTGAATGCCTGCGGTGCCCCGGCGCCGGCGGCGGGCTGATCCTTCGATTCATCTTCGGGTGACCGTTCGTCCCCCGGTTGGTTGTACAGCCCCACGGGAGCCGTCCTTCCTGCGCTCAGCGCTTCTTGCGTGCCTGCTGGCGGGGCTGGATCTTGTCCGCCAGTTCCTCGATCGCCTTGGCCACGCTGGACTTGGCGTTGTACTGCACCACGGGTTCGCCCTTGTTGACGGACTGGGGTACCGCTATGTCACTCGGGATCAGGGCGTCCGCCTTGATGCCGAGGGTCTTCTCGACCTCGCTGACCTCGAGCTTCACCTTGGAGTTGGCCCGGTTGAGAACCAGGTGCAGCTTCTCCATGGGCGTGTCGAGCAGACGCAGGGTCTGAAGCCCGATCTTCACGTTCTTGATGTTGGGGATGTCCATGCCGGCCACGAGGAGCACCTCGTCGGACGCCTCGACGAGCCCGAGCACGACGTCGTTGAAGTACGCGGGCGTGTCGACGATCACGTAGGCGCAGAAGGTGCGCAGCACGTCGACGATGGCGGCCATGTCGTGTGCGCCGACCTGGTCGGCGAATGCCGGCTCGAGCGGTGCGGGCATGACACGAAGACCACTCGGCTCGTGTGTGACGAGCAGGCTGTCGAGCATCGCCGCATCCATCTGGTCGAGCACCGACACGGCGTCGACGATGGTGTGGCTCGGAGTGAGCTTGAGCATCACGGCCACATCGCCGAACTGCAGGTCTGCGTCCACCAGGCATACCGGTTGTTCGCAGCGCTGGGCGAGCGACACCGCGAGTGAGGTGGCAAGCACGGACTTGCCCGACCCTCCCTTGGTGGAGAACACCGAGTACACCTTGCCGTTGACAGGCTCGGGCATCTCGCCGTCGACCGGCGGGGTGACCTGGCCCGTTGTCGGGCGGGGCGCCACCTCGAGACTCACGGCCACACGCTGCACTGCGTGGGCGAGAGCTCCGGCTTCGCCGGTGAGCGCCAGCACGTCCCGCACGCCGGCGCGCAGGGCCTGCTGGAGCAGCTGGGTGCTGAGCTCGCCGACGACCAGCACCGATGCCATGTAGGGGTACTCGTAGTTGACCCGTTCGATCATCGAGAGGGTCTCGGGCGACGTGCAGGATGGGCCGAGCACCGCCACCACCGGCATTGCACCGGTGAGCCGCGAAGTCAGCTCCTCGAGCGTGGTGAAGGGAGTGACCCCGTCACCGAGCAAGGCCATGATGCGCTCACGGGTTGCCACATCGAATTCGACGACTGCCACCGAGACGTTGACCACGGGTTCCGGAGCGCCGGGCGCCGATTGGGGCGCCGGAGCCTCGGAATGTGTCTCGCCGGTGGTCACGATGTCACTCACTGCCCTGCAGATTCTTCTTCGTAGATGGTCACGCCCTGGATCCCCGGGAAGCTTGCGAAGTCCTTGGTGACGGGGATCGGCCGCATCTCGTAGTCCGCGGGGACCAGCGATGCGTAGAGGTCCTTGTCGCGAACGCTCACGAGCAGCGCCGCCTCTTCGGGAGGCATCTGCAGCGTCAGGGCCACCGATGTGTTGACCTCTTCGGGTGTGCCCTCGACCGGCTCGCTGGCGGCGACCGCCGTGCCGGCGTCGGTGCCGACTGCGAACACCTTGACCGACTGGAAGACGTAGCCGTTGACGGGGTTCACCTCGATGTTTCCGCCGTTGACCCCGACTCCGGATGATTCGGACCCGCCGGCCTCGCCTTCGGCCCCCTCCGCGATCTCGAACTTGACCAGGAGGTTGACGAGGTCGCCCGGCTGGATGAGGCCGCCACTAACCGACATCGGGTCGACACCGACTGTCACGGCCACGTTGCCCGGGTCGAGCGACGCCGACTTGGAGCCGGTGAGGTCCTGCACGCTCGAGAACATGGTGACGGTCACGATCTCGCCGCCTCCGAGGTCGATCGCTGCGACCTGGCCCTCGATGTCGGCCAGCCTCGTGACCGCTCCTGCCGGTATGTCCTGGCGTGCCCGCTTGGCGAGGGCGAGTTGGCCCGAGGCTATGCCCGAGGAGGCATCCTGACCCTTGCTGATCGGCGCGGTCGCTACCACGACCTCGACCAGTTCGGTGTCCTCGCCGACTCGGTTTTCCACACCGCGGACGTAGTTGAGCGTCAGGAAGGCGGCCAAGCCGCCGACCAGCAACGCTCCTATGAGGATCATCGTTCTTCTTGAAGACACTGGTTGCTCCGTGCGTTAGGGATGGCACGGACTACCGACGCGGGGCGCGGCATCCGCTCCCTGTAACGATCGACCGCTTCGGCGCCAGTCTTTAAAGAAAGCCCCAGGGCAGCGTGAACATCTCAGACGCGAAGGAGCCCCGTGGCGCACCACGGGGCTCCTCGATTAGTTCCGGACCCTTTCGGGCCGCCGTCCGGTTACTGGTCGGCTTCCGGGACCTCAGCTGACGGTGCACCTTCTGACTCGGGCGCAGCCTCGGGAGCCGCCTCGGCGGCTGGGGCTGATTCGGGGACCGACTCCGCCTCCGCAGCACCCGCGGCGGCCGGCGCAGCGTCCCCCTGCTCGGCGTAGAACTCCTCCCAGGCCTCCTGGCCCTCGGAGGTGGCGTCCTCATCCAGCGCACCACCGATGTAGTTGCCCTCGGAGTCGTAGGCGTGCTCGCCGAAGTGCTCCTGGTACTCCGCAGCCACGATGCCGCCTTCAGCGGCCTGCTTGATCGACAGGCTGATGCGGCGACGGTCGAGGTCGAGGTCGATGATCTTGACCCACAACTCCTCGCCGGGGGTCACCACCTGCTCGGGCAGGTCAACGTGGTGCGCCGACATCTCCGAGATGTGCACGAGACCCTCGATGCCGTCACCCACCTGGATGAAGGCGCCGAAGGGGACCAGCTTGGTGACACGGCCGTAGACGAGCTCGCCGACCTGGTGGTTGGAGGCGAACTCCTGCCACGGGTCCTGCTGGGTGGCCTTGAGCGACAGCGAGATGCGCTCGCGCTCGTGGTCGACCTCGAGCACCTCGACGTCGACTTCGTCGCCGACGGTGACGACCGAACCCGGGTGGTCGACGTGCTTCCAGGACAGCTCCGAGACGTGGATGAGTCCGTCCATCCCGCCGAGGTCGACGAACGCACCGAAGTTGACGACGCTCGACACGGTGCCCTTGCGGCGTTCGCCGGGCTTGAGGTTGGTGAGGAAGTCCTCGCGCTGTTCCTTCTGGGTCTCCTCGAGGAACGCACGGCGGCTGAGAACCACGTTGTTGCGGTTCTTGTCCAGTTCGATGATCTTCGCTTCGAGGTCACGGCCGATGTAGGGCTGCAGGTCGCGCACGCGGCGCAGCTCGACCAGTGATGCGGGAAGGAAGCCGCGCAGGCCGATGTCGATGATCAGGCCGCCCTTCACGACCTCGATGACCGGGCCGGACACCACGCCCTCTTCTTCCTTGACCTTCTCGATCTTGCCCCAGGCTCTCTCGTACTGGGCCCGCTTCTTGGACAGGACGAGGCGGCCTTCCTTGTCTTCCTTCTGAAGGACCAGGGCCTCGATCTCGTCGCCGATGCTGACGACCTCGTCGGGGTCGACCTCGTTGCGGATGGAGAGCTCGCGGTTGGGGATGACCCCTTCTGACTTGAAGCCGATGTCGAGGAGCACCTCGTCACGATCGACCTTGACGACCGTCCCGGTCACCAACTGGCCGTCGGTGACGTCGACCATCGACTGTGCGTATGCATCGTCCAGTGACAGGTCACCGAGGTCGTTCTCGGTGATGGTGCGGGGGGTGTATTCGCCCATGGGTGCGACCGCATCTTGCGGCTGGGCCTCGGCTGTAGGGGTGTCGGACACGTGGTTGCTCGTAACGGGTAGATGGACAGGGAACCCGCCAAGGTTAGCCGCGGGCACTCGCGCGCAGAAATGCCGCGGGCGTCTGCGGAACGCGGGACGGCTTCAGGACGGCCGACCGGCCACCAGCAGGAACTCGTGGCTGTCCAGGTTGGGCTCGCTGCGCTCATACCCACCGGGCGTGACCGACCACACATGGTCGACCTCGAGACCCACCCGTTCGGCCAGCATTCGCAGCTCGCGCGGCGTGAAGCAGGTGGTCCACAGGTCCGCCTCGGCTGCGTCGCCGTCGCTGTCGAGGATCTCGGTGAACTCGTGGTTGACCGCCGAGGACGCATCGAAGGCGTCACGCTCCTCCAGCCATCGCACCTGGAAGTACGACGAGAACGCAGACACGGAGCACCGACCACCCGGGCGCAGCGCCGAGAGCATTCCGAGCAGAACCGATTCGTCAGCCGTGAGGTTCTGCGGGTCGTCTCTGTCTGGTGGGCCGCCAAGGCCGAAGGCCCCCTGACACAGCGATATCGCCGCATCGAGGTCCCTGCCGTCGAATCGGTCATCGCCGACCATCTGGCGGGCGTCCGCTCGGTGGAACTCCACCAGTGGCATCACCCCCTCGCGGTCGGCCACCTCATGGGCCACCTCGACAAACCGCTCGCTGATGTCGAGCCCGACGACCGATATCCCCCGCTTCGCGAGGGCGATGGCGTGGCGCCCCGGCCCACAGCCGACATCCAGCACGGACATCCCCTCGGTGAGCCCGAGCACGTCGACAAGGAAGTCGACCTCCTGCTCGGTGCCCTTGGTGAACGAGTACCGCAGATACGCGGGGCCGAGGTGGTCGGCGATCTCCTCGAACCAGTGGCGATCGGGGTCGGCCATCCTCAGGCCTTGGCCTCGGCCCAGCTGTGGCCGCGCGACAGGTTGACCTCGAGGGGCACCCGCAGGTCGAACGCACCCGACAGCGCATCGAGCACGAGGGCTTCGGTGCCATCCCACGAATCGGGGGGCACCTCCACGAGCACTTCGTCGTGCACCTGCAGGGTCAGGGTGCCCGGATCACCACCGTTGGCCGCCGCCTCGTCGAGTGCCGCGTCGAGACGCACGAGCGCCACCTTGAAGATGTCGGCGGCAAGGCCCTGGATGGGGGCGTTCATGGCCTGGCGCTCCCCCGCCATTCGAACGTTGCGCTGGTTGGAGGACAACTCCGGGATCCGCCGGCGCCTACCGAACACCGTCTCGGTGTAGCCACGGTCGCGTGCCTCGGCGACGGTGCGATCCATGAAGTCGCGCACGCTCGGGAACGCCTCGAAGTAGGCGTCGAGGATCTCCTGGGCCTCACCGGTGGCGATGTTGAGGCGCTGGGCGAGCCCGTAGGCCTCCATTCCGTAGGCGAGGCCGTAGGAGACCATCTTTGCCTTCGAGCGTTGCTCGGTGGTCACCTGACCCGATTCCACGTCGAACACGCGCGACGCGGTGCGGTCGTGGATGTCGTCACCCGAGGTGAACGCCTCGACGAGTCCCGGGTCCTCGGAGAGGTGCGCGATGCAGCGCAGCTCGATCTGGTTGTAGTCGGCCACCAGCAGGTCGGTGCCCTTGCTCGGCACGAACGCCTCACGGAACCGGCGGCCCTCCTCGGTGCGCACGGGGATGTTGTGCAGGTTGGGCTGGTCACTCGACAGCCGGCCGGTGCGGGCGACGGTCTGGTTGAACGTGGCGTGTATCCGGCCATCGGGGCCGACCTCTGCCAGCAGGCCCTCGCCATAGGTGGAGCGAAGCTTCTCGACCTCCCTGTAAGCCAGGAGGTGGTCAATGATCTCGTGCTGGCCCTTCAGCTTCTCGAGGGTCTGGTGGTCGGTGGAGGGCCCGGTCTTGGTCTTCTTCTGGGGCGGCAGGCCGAGCTTGTCGAAAAGGATCGTGCGCAGCTGTGGGGTGGAGTTGACGTTGAAGTCCTCGCCGGCGGCTTCGACGATCGCTGCGCGCTCGGCGTCACATCGCTCCACCAGCGAGTCGCGCAGGCCCTCGAGGACCGAGCGGTCGACCCCCACGCCGACGTGCTCCATGCGGGCCAGCACCCGCACGAGCGGGATCTCGATGTCGTCCGCGAGGCCACGAAGGCCACGGGCGTCGAGCGCCTCGGCCAACGGGCCGATCAGATGGGCCACCCCGAGAGCGCCACGGCATGCCGGCATCCACGGGTCGGAACCCTCGCCCCCGAGGTCGAGCTGTCCGTCGGGCACGTCGTCGCCGCCGGCGAGTTCGGCCTCCGCGTAGCGCGCCAGGAGCGCGTCGAGGGTGTAGGCGGCATCGGACGGGTCGATCAGGTAGGCGGCGAGCTCGGTGTCGTCCGCGAGCGCGGTCAGGTCGTGGCCGGCATCGAGCAGGCTGCGGATCATCGGCTTGGCGTCGTGCGCCGCCACGGGGGTGTCGCCGCAGAGCGCCTCGGAGAGGCCGTCGCCCACGAGCGCAGCCGGAATCCAGCTCACCGCGCCCGCATCCGCGGCGGTCACCAGCGCGATGCCCTCGAGTTCGCTCCGGCCCGGGTCGCCGACCCAGGATCCCGCCACTGAGAGGCGCCCGGTTGCAGTTGCGGCCTTCACGGCCTTGGCCACGTCGGCCACGGACTCGGCGACCGTCACCTCGGCTTCCAGCACCTTGTAGTCGACACCCGCCGCAGCCGCGGTGCCCTCACCGAACAGCTCGGGGAATGCTTCGGGCAGACGGGGCACGAGGCTCGGGAACTCGAAGAAGTTGAACATCTCGAGTACCGCGTCCGGGTCGACCTCGCCCTGCTGGAGAGACTCCTCGTCGACCTCGAGTGGCACATCGCGCACCAGCTTCATCATCTCGAAGTTGCTGCGGGCCTGCGGCTCGTTCTCCGTGAGGTTCTTGCGAAGGGCCGGGGTCTGGTCCTCTGCGTGGGCGAAGATGCCGTCGAGGTCGCCGTAGTTGTTGACCAGCTTTGCGGCCGTCTTCTCCCCCACCTTCGGGATGCCGGGCAGATTGTCCGAGTTGTCGCCCCGCAACGCGGCATAGGTCACGTAGTCCTTCGGAGCCACGCCGGTGCGCTCCTCGATGCCCGCCTCGTCGTAGAGCGCGTAGTCGGACACGCCGCGCTTGTTGTAGAGCACCTTGATGTGTGGGTCCTGCACGAGCTGGTAGCTGTCCCGGTCGCCGGTGACGATCACGACATCGTCGCCCCGGGCCGCGGCCGAGGTGGCAAGTGTGGCGATCACGTCGTCGGCCTCGTAGCCCGCGATGCTCACCATCGGCAGGGCGAAGGTCTCGACCACCTGGCGCACCAGTCCCATCTGCTCGCGAAGAATGTCGGGCGCCGCGTCGCGATTGGCCTTGTAGGTGGTCACCATCTCATGGCGGAAGGTCTTCTCCGGGCGATCGAAGGTGACCACCACCCGGTCGGGCCTGTGGTCACGCACGAGGTTGAGGAGCATCGAGGTGAACCCGAACACCGCATTGGTGACCTGCCCCGAGGACGTCTGCAGGTCGGTCGGCAGCGCGTGGAACGCCCTGTACGTGAGGGAGTTTCCGTCGATCAACATCACCTTTGACACGGCCCGGACCCTACCGGTTGGGGGTGACGCGCGAATCTGCGCTCACTGTCGGCGCTGCGCGCACCATGCGCGGGGCACCGGCGGCCACGGCAGTCCCGATGGCAGAACTCAGGCGGGGGGCGTGAGGGTGCCGGCGAGGATGTCCTCGGCGACGTTTCTCATCTGGCGGCGCGACTTCATGGCGGTGCGCTGGATGAACCCGAACGCGTCCTGCTCGTTGAGCCCGTTGACATCCATCAGCCGGCCCTTGGCGCGGTCGACGACCTTGCGCACCTCCAGGCGCTCCTCGGCGCTGGCGACCTGTTCGGACAGCAACTTCTCGGCTGCGAACCTGGCGAGACCCACCTCGATGGCGGGCACGAGGTCGTGGCGCTCGAACGGCTTCACCACATAGCCGTGCACACCGGCGTCGGTGGCCTCCTCGATCAGCTCCCGCTGGGAGAAGGCGGTAACCAGCACAACTGCGCAGAGCCGGTCGGCATTGACACGGCGGGCAACGGAGATGCCGTCCATGCCCGGCATCTTGATGTCGAGCAGGGCGACATCGGGATGCTCCTTTTGGATCATGGCGAGCGCCTCGTCGCCGCGGCCGGACTCGCCCACGACTTCGTAGCCCTCCTCCTGCAGGAGTTCCTGCAGGTCCATTCGGATGATGGTTTCGTCCTCAGCGACGACGACCCGGGTTGGCACCGTTGCCTTCCTGTTGTTCTGTCTCGTCCCGCCGTTGAACCGACCGGGAATCAGCTACGTGTGGTTGCTCGGCCCCGCCTGGTCGGCGACGGCGCACCCATCCTAGCGCCGGGCGCGACGGAGTCGGGCCTTGCGGAGCGGCCGGCGATCGGCGATGGGTGGCACCGATCACTCGGGTTCGGTGATGGACGGCGCCGTGCAGGGCGGGCGGGACCGGAGTGCGTCAGCCCTGTTGGTCCGACAGGCGGTCGAGCAGCTCGTCCTGTTCGGCCTCGAGCCGTTCGATCTCGGCTGACAGGTCGCCACGATGCCGCTGCATCGCGTTGGTGGTGCGCTCGGCGTCGCGGTGGTCCTGGTCAGCCAGCGGAGTCTCCGACACCAACGAGCGGATGCGGGTGTCGTCGGACACCTCGGCGAAGTGAGCCAGCTGCTCGTCGGCCACACGCAGCTCCTCGCGCAGCTTCTTCAGGCGGCGCCCGATGCTGCGGAGTCTGCGTTCTGTGCTCATGACCGTCTCTTGGTGGCACCTGCTCACACGGGGCGGTGCGATTGCGACCAACGTTGGCGTGGGTTGTTGTGGTCGGCCCATGCAGGCATGAGCCGTCTCATTCGTGCCCGGGGTGGGATTTGAACCCACACGCCCTTTCGGACAGCGGATTTTGAGTCCGCCGCGTCTGCCATTCCGCCACCCGGGCTGGTACGACGGGTCTCGAATCGTAGCCTAGGGTTCACCCGATGACAGAGGACGCAGCAGCAGACGAAGGCAGCAATCGACACCTCGCCCGGTGGTTCATCCTGATCGGCATGGCGATCATCGCCGCGGCGGTCGGCCGCCAGATCGCGATCGGCTCGGCCGACCGCGACTTCGAGGCCCGACTCGCCGAACTCGACGCCAACCGCGACTGAGACCGGCACCCGGCGCGATCGCCTGACCGCACAAGGCGGTGCTTCAGCCCTCCTCGAGGGCGGCCAACAGCTTCTTGGGGGTGTCCTTCGGGCTCACCTTGTACCAGGCGTGCTGGACCTTGCCCGTCTCGTCGATGAGAAAGGCGCTGCGCACGATGCCCATGTAGACCTTTCCGTACAGCTTCTTCTCGCCCCACACGCCGTACTTGTCGGCAACCGCATGGTCCGGGTCTGACAGCAGCGTGAAACCGAGCGAGTGCTTCTCGTCCCAGGCGAGCTGCTTGTCCGGCATGTCGGGGCTCATGCCGAGGATCACGGTGTCGCCGATCTCGTCGGCAACGTCGCGCAACCCACATGCCTGGTTGGTGCAGCCACCGGTGTTGGCCTTCGGATAGAAGAACAGCATCACCTTGTTGCCCTTGAATTCGGACAGTCGGTGCTTGTCGCCGTGCTGGTCGGCCAGGTGGAAGGCGGGCGCACGGTCTCCGGGGGTCAGCTTGTCGGCCATGGGCCGACTCTAGGACGCGGGTGGGGTGCCCTCGACCACCACCGCCGGGTTGCCCCGGGCGACACAGCCGGGTGGCACGTCCTTGGTCACCACCGCTCCGGCGCCCACGACAGCGCCGTCACCCACGGTGATCGGCCCGATGATGAGAACCGAGGCGCCGAGGTCGACGTTGTCGCCGATCACAGGGGCCATGTCGTGCTCGCCGGAAGGCCCGGGGAGCGCTCCGAGCGTGGTGTTCTGGCGCAGCGTGACGCCCGAACCGAGCTTCGAAGCCGGGTTGAGCACGATCCCGGACGTGTGGAAGATCGCCAGGCCGGGGCCGGCCTCGACGTGCGGCGGCAGCTCCAGGCCGAGAAGCGCCAGCCAGGCGAAGGCGTAGACCAGCTCCACGACCTTGGCGAGCGGCCGCGGCAGGGTGGATCGCGCGGCCTGCGCGAGCCGGTAGCCCGTGACCGCGAGCATTCCGCGGGGATTTGCGGAGTTGGCCGCGAGGTCTGCGCGCAGGGCTTCGAGTGGCGTGGTCACCATCTGAGTGTCGCACCGGACGCGAACGGCTCCCAACCTCCGCCACGTTGCGGATGGCCGGGAGCCGGACGAGTGCCTGCCCGGGTGCGATGCACCCGGATGTGCTCGGGGACTACTGACCCGACTTGGCGCGCTTCTTGAGGGTCGCACCTGCGGAGACCTTGGCGGCGTTGGCGGCCGGAACGTCGATCTCCTCGCCGGTCTGCGGGTTGCGGGCCTTGCGGGCCTTGCGGTGGGTCTGCTCGAACTTCAGAAAGCCCGGAATCGTGAGCGCGTCGCCCCCCTTGGCCACGACGTCGCCCGCGATGCTCTCGAACTCATCGAGCACGGACTGCACGTTGGCCTTGGAGAGGTCGGTTCGCTGGGCGATGGTCTCCACCAGTTCGGTCTTGTTCATTTGATCCTCCTGGCCGACCGGTTCGGACGGCAGTGACGGCTAGATGACAACCATGTGATTACCACGGAATCGCCGCTGCGCAAGGGATTTCAGCCTGAAATGTCAAGGCCAACCACTCTCCGCGCGATTGCCCAAGAGGCCCTCAGCCGGCGTCCAGCGCCGCGCGGAAGCCGCCAACGAGCTCCGCGACCGCTTCCGGGGAGCGCGTCTGAAGCGCTCGTCGGACGACCGCCGAGCCGATCACAACGCCATCGGCGACCTCGCACACTTCGACGGCCTGCGCGGGTGAGCCGATCCCCACACCGACAAGAACCGGCTTGTCGGTGACAGCCTTCAGCCGCGCGGCGATCACCTTGGCGCTCGACGCGAGTTCGTCGCGCTCGCCCGTTATGCCGAGCAGGCCCACCGCATACACGAACCCCGATGCGCGCTCCACGATGCGCTCCAGGCGCTCATCAGGAGCGGTCGGAGCGGCCAGCATCACCGTCTCCACGCCGGCAGCATCGGCGGCGTTGCACCAAGGGTCGGCCTCCTCGAGCGGTATGTCCGGAAGGATCGCCGCCCCCACGCCGCTGGCCGACATCGTCGACGCGAAGCGCTCCCATCCGAAGCGGTACACGAGATTGGCGTAGGTCATCACAGCCAATGGCACACCGGCGTCAACCCCGGTGAGCTCGTCGAGAATGCCCGCCGGATTCGCGCCCGCGGCCAGTGCCTCGTCGGAAGCCTGCTGGATGACGGGTCCGTCCATCACTGGGTCCGAGAACGGGATGCCCACCTCGATGGCATCGGCGCCTGCATCAGCAATGGCGCAGAGCGTCGTGGTCCAGTCCGCCGGATCGGCTTGGGGCAGTCCACCCGTGAGGTATGGCACGAGGCACCGGCCGCCCGAGGCGATCCGCGCACCCAGCGCCGGTTGGAGCAAGGCCGCGCCGGTGGTGCTCAAAGCCGGTCCGCCAGCACGTCCATCATCTGGGCGACGTCCTTGTCTCCCCTGCCGGACAGGTTCACAAGCACCGTCTTGCCCGCCAGCGCAGCTCGTTCGCGTGACACCCACGCGAGTGCATGCGCCGACTCCAGCGCCGGGATGATTCCCTCGGTGCGGCTGAGCAGCACGAACGCCTCCACCACCTCGTCGTCGGCAACCGCCTCATAGCGGGCACGACCCGAATCGGCCAGGTGACTGTGCTCCGGGCCCACGCCGGGATAGTCGAGACCGGCGGAGATCGACTCGGCCTCTTCCACCTGGCCGAACTCGTCCTGCATCAGGTAGCTCATCATCCCGTGCACGATTCCGGGTATCCCGTGGCCCACTGCCGCCCCACCCGCCGGCTCGACACCCACCAGGTCCACATCGCGTGACTCCGAGAATCCCGAGAAGATGCCCGCGGCATTCGAGCCACCACCGACACAGGCCACCACGACATCGGGTAGCGATCCGGTGGCATCCAGCATCTGGCGGCGCGCCTCGGTGCCGGTCACCCGGTGGAACTCGCGCACCATCCAGGGATACGGATGTGGCCCCATCACCGAACCCAGGCAGTAGTGGGACCGCTCCACGGTTGCCACCCAGTCGCGCATGGCGTCGTTGACGGCGTCCTTCAGGGTTCGGCTGCCACTGGTGGCCGGCACGACCTCGGCGCCGAGCAGGCGCATGCGGAACACGTTGAGCTCCTGGCGGGCCATGTCGACCTCACCCATGTACACGACGCACTCCTGGCCCAACAGCGCCGCCGCCGTGGCCGTGGCCACGCCGTGCTGGCCGGCTCCGGTCTCCGCCACGAGCCGGGCCTTGCCCATCCGCTTCGCCAGCAGGGCCTGGCCGAGCACGTTGTTGATCTTGTGCGAGCCGGTGTGGTTGAGGTCCTCGCGCTTGAGCAATACCCGGACGCCGAGTTCGGCGGACAGGCGATGGCACTCCGTGAGTGCGCTCGGCCGACCTGCGTAGTCGCACAGCAGCTTGTCGAGCTCACTGCGGAAGGGCCCGTCGGCCCAGGCATCACGAAACGCCTGTTCGAGTTCCATCAGCGCAGGCATGAGGGTCTCGGGGACGAACCGGCCACCGAACCGGCCAAACCGGCCGGTTGGGTCCGGCTCACCCATCACGGCCGGATCGTCGGAGTGCTCTGGCAGCGCCACGGCGCAACCGTAGCGCTGCGCAGGGGCGGCTCCGCAGCGGGTTTCGGTGGCTTCAGTCGCCCTGTTCGGCCCAGTCGAACGGCTGGCGGCCGTCGGGTCGGGCACTTTCGGTCTCTGCTTTCTGCAGCGCGGCCGACGGATCCGCCTCGCGAGCCGCCTTGATGAAGCCGTGCACCTTCACGGGGTCCTTCCGTGACGGGTCTCCGGTGACCTGCACACCGGTGGAAACGTCCACTCCCCAGGGGCGCACGGTCGCGATTCCGTCGGCGACATTGGACGGATCGAGGCCACCGGCGAGAATCACCCGACGCCCTATGGGAATCGACTCGGCGAGAGTCCAGTCGAACACGTGCCCGGCTCCGGGAACCTCCGCGTCCAGCAGCAGGGCATCGGCACCGAACTCGTCGAGGTGCTCCATGGCCGGGTCGCCTGCGGTGAGTGCCACGAAGAGCACCTTGCAGGCCGGGCGGACCTGCTGGGCGTCGGCCGGGGTCTCATGCCCGTGCAACTGGGCACCGGACAGGCCGGCCTCGAGCACCGTGCGAATGATCTCATCCGGGGCCTGGTCACGGAACACGCCGATGGTGAGTACGTCCGGCGGGAGGCGCTTGACGATGTCGCGCACCGCGGCCGGCGTGACCTGACGCTTGCTCGGCGCGAACACGAACCCGAGGGCGTCCGCGCCCAGGCCGACTGCCATCAGTGCGTCTTCCTCGTTGGTGATCCCGCAGATCTTGATGAACATCGCTGCTCCAGGACCCGTGTACGACCGAGGGGCAGGGCGGCCGGGTCCATCCACGAATCTACTGCCGCTGCACGGCCAACTCGGCGACCGCCGCGGCCGGCTCGGCCGCTGTGACCAGGTGCTCGCCCACGAGCACGGCGTCGTAGCCGGCGCCCGCCAGCTCCTCGGCGTCGCGACGGCCGCGCACGCCTGACTCCGCGACCTTCACGACCGTGTCGGGAATCCCGGCGGCGACCCGCACCGCGCGCCGGGTATCGACCTCGAAGGTGACCAGGTCACGCTGGTTGACCCCGACCATGTCGGTTCCGGCCAGCACCATGACCCGTTCGAGCTCGGCCTCATCGTGCACTTCGAACAGGGCGCCGAGACCGAGTTCGCGCGCCAGCACGGAGAAGTCGGCCAGCTCCGGGTCATCAAGCGCCGCCGCTATGAGCAGTACGGCGTCGGCGCCCATGAGTCGCGCGTCGACCACGTCGTTGGCACTGACCGTGAAGTCCTTGCGTATGACGGGCAGGCCCACGGCATGGCGGGCGGCGGCGAGGTCTTCGGGCGAACCGCCGAAATGCGGCCCATCCGTGAGCACCGACATGCACGCTGCGCCTGCGGACTCATAGGTGCGGGCCAGCTCAGCCGGGTCGAGGTCGGCGAACAGGTCGCCCTTGCTGGGCGAACGCCGCTTGACTTCCGCGATCACGGCGAGCCGGGTGCTGCCGGCCAGGGCCGCCCGGAACCCCCTCGGTGGGGCGAGTGACGAGCACCGCTGCACGAGGGCGTCGGTCGATCGGCTGTCGGCCGCGGCCCGCTCGCGGTGGTGTTCGAGGATGCGGTCCAGGTAGGTCGCCACACGTACAGGTTCCCAGACCACGCGACGCCGGCAAATCCGATTCCGCCTCGCCGTGACCGGCGGCGACGCACGCAGGTCAGCGCGGCGACACGTCGCTGCCGGCGCCGAGTCCCCATGCGCCCTGGCGAGCAGCGAACAGGTCAGCGGAAGCAGGGCGTGCGGGGTCGCCGGTCCCGGACTCCCCGACCGCCACCGCTGCCTGCAACGCAGCACCGGTCGCCACCGCCTCGTCGGCATCGGGAACGCGAACGGTACGCCCCGTCAGGTCGGCCAGACGCTGGCGGTATGCAGCCGAGTGCGCTCCCCCACCCACTAGGAACAGCCTGCCGGCCACATCGACACCCGCGGCGTGCAGCGCATCGAGCCCCGCCAGCAGGCCACCCAGTACGCCGTCGTGGGCGGCCAGGGCCAGGTCCTCGCGGGTGGTGTCGTTCCGCAGACCGGCCAACGTGCCGGTCGCGTCCGGGAGATCGGGCGTGCGCTCTCCGTCGAAGTAGGGCACGAGGGTCGGCCGGCCGGGCCCGTGGGGATCGGCTGACAGCGCGAGACGAGCCAACTCGTCGGGCGACAATCCCAGCCAGGAGGCCACGGTGTCGGTCACCTTCGTGGCGTTGAGCGTGCACACCAGTGGAAGGAACCTGCCGGTCGCATCGGCGAAGCCCGCTACCGCGCCGCTCGCGTCGCGGGTTGGGTGCGATGCCACCGAGTAGACCGTCCCGGAGGTGCCGAGTGACACCGCAACATCGCCGTCCGCCAGTCCGAGCCCCAGCGCCGCAGCCATGTTGTCACCGGTGCCCGGCCCGACGACGACGTCGCTTCCGAGGCCCAGAGCCGCGGCCGCCCCCTCGGTCAACATGCCGGCAGGCTCGGCGGGGCCCAGGACAGCGGGCATCAGCGGAGCCCAGTGCGCCGGGTCACCGAGCTCACCGGGCGCGGCTCTCACTGCCTCGGCCAGCAACTCGCGCCGCAGTGTCGGGCGGTCGCCCGCCAGGTCGAACCAGCCGGTCCCGGACGCGTCGCCCCGGTCCGTCACCAACCGCCCGCACAACCGCAACGTCAACCAGTCGTGTGGGAGGCACACCGCGCCCACCGCGCCCAGCAAACCGGGCTCGTGGTCCACCAGCCACGCGAGCTTCGTGACCGTGAATGCCGACACTGGAACGGACCCGCACAATTGCGCCCAACGCTCTGCGCCGAGTCTGGACACCATCGCCTCGGCCTCGGCGGCCGACTCCGTGTCGTTCCAGAGTTTGGCGGGCCGCAGTGGCGTGCCGTCGCCTGCGCACACGACGAGGCCGTGCTGCTGGCCACCGATGCTGATCGCCACCACGTCACCGCGGAGTTCGCCCAGCTGGCCGACCGCCTGCACCAGCGCGTCCCACCAGGCCTGCGGATCCTGCTCCGAGCGCGGAGGCGAGGTGGCCGGGTGCTCGCAGCGGCCGGTCCCGACACGCTCGCCGGACCCGAGCTCGCGCGCTTCGGCCTTCGTCGACTGCGTCGACGAGTCGACCCCGATGACCAGAGGCGGCCCCATCAGCTGTCAGCGGACCTGGTCGACGACACGTGCCACCAGGTTCTCCACCGCCTCCTGGCGACCCGAACGGCGCGTCGGCGCCGCCGTGCCCATAGCCCGTGAGTGCATGTCGGCCAGTGTCATGGCACCGCTGCGGATGGCCGTGCCGAGCTCACCGTCCCAATCGGAGTAGCGGCCGTCGCGGGCCTCGGCGAGCTCATCTGACTCGAGCAACGCGTGGGCGACCAGCAGCGCATGGGCCATCAGGTCCATCGCACCGATGTGGGCATGGAACAGGTCTGTCCGGTCGGTCGACTGACGGCGCAGCTTCGCGTCGAAGTTGAGTCCGCCACTGGTGAAACCCCCTGCACGCAACACCTCGAGCATCAGCAGCGACATCTGTTCCAGCGACACCGGGAACCGGTCGACGTCCCAGCCGAGCCGGTCGTCGCCCGAGTTGGCGTCGATCGAGCCAAATACACCGAGGGCGCTGGCAACAGCCACCTCGTGGGCCACGTCGAAACCCGCCAGGGTGGCGTGGTTGACCTCGATGTTGAGCTTCACATCGTCGGTGAGCCCGTGGCGATCGAGAAACCCGACCACCGCCGCCGCGTCATGGTCGTACTGGTGCTTCATCGGCTCGAACGGCTTCGGCTCGATCAGCAGCGGGCCGCTGAACCCGATTGCGTGCTTGTGTTCCACCGCCATGGACAGGAAGCGGGCGAGCTGGTCCAGCTCGCGGCCCATGTCGGTGTTGAGCAGCGTGTCGTAGCCCTCGCGCCCGCCCCACAGCACGTAGTTCCGTCCGCCCAGCGCCTTGGTGACATCCAGGCAGTGCGCCACCTGCGCCGCGGCGTGTGCGAACACCTCCGGATCGGGATTGGTCGCGGCGCCGGCCTGGTATCGGGGGTGTGAGAACAAGTTGGCTGTGCCCCACAGCACCTTCACGCCGGTGCGCTGCAGGTGATTGGCCATCTCGTCAGCCATCTCGTCGAGGCGGGCACACGATTCGGCGAACGTGGTTCCTTCCGGGGCGATGTCGCGGTCGTGAAAGCAGATGAAGGGTGCGCCCAGCTTCTCGACGAACTCGAACGCCGCGGCCATCTTGTCGCGTGCCGCTCCCATCGGGTCGACCTCGGAGTCCGCGAACCACGGCCGGTCCCAGGTGCCGCTGCCGAACATGTCGGCGCCGTCGGCCGCGAAGCTGTGCCAGTAGGCGACTGCGAACCGGAGCTGCTCCGCCATGGTGGCGCCACCCACCACCCGCTGCGCGTCGTACCACCGGAAGGCCAGCGGGTTGTCGGTGTCCGGTCCCTCGAAGCGGATCGGTCGGGTGACGTCGGCAAAGAACGGCTCCATCGCCGCCACGATACGATCCCCACCCGTGCCGGTGGTCGAAGCCGCCGGCAACACCACTGGCCCGGGGGGGCTATGACCAGCCCGAAACAGCCCGATCTGCGACTGCTGAAGCCGGCCGCGGCTTGCTCAGCTCGGGCGGACCTCGAGCCGGCTCTCAGACGCTCCCCGCTTCACGTAGCCGAGGGCGACCGTCGTGTCGGTGCGTGGGTCGCGCACCGCACTGGTGAGGGTGCCCACGGGCTCGCCGTCGCCACCGCCTGACTCCAGCACGGCGTCACCCGCGCGCGCTGGTTGCGCGACCTCGAATCGGCGCAGGTTGCGCGGCGTGTTTCCGCCCCGGCTGTCGATGCGAGCCGTGAGCTCCTGGCCTACGTAGCAACCCTTGGTGAAGCTCACTGCAGCCCCGATGAGCCAGGAACCGATCTCGGCGGGGATCACATCGTCGGTCACCTCCGCCGCGGCGGTTGGCCACCCGGAGCGGATACGCAGGGCCTCGAGCAGCCCCTCGGGCGCAGGCTCGGCAGACGCAGGCGGCGAGACCGATGGCCCGAGGAGGTCCAGTCCCTCGGTTCCGGGCCACACGCACGGGCCCACCAGCACCGCTGAGGTCTGGGAGACATCCACCGAGGCGCTGGATTCCCCGCGCACCGCCACGCACTGCCAGCCATGGGCGGTGATCTCGGCATCTGTGCGCAGCAGGAAGCGGCTCAGGCGGTCCTGCACCTGTGCGCCGGAGCCTGCGTCAGTGTCGATGAACACGATGCGTTCATCGGTGCGCCACAGACGCAGCACCGCCACCATCTTGCCGCCCGGATCAAGGAGCAGCGACAGGGTGGAACTACCGACCTCCAGCGCCTCCACGTCAGCCGACAGCTGGCCCTGCAGGAACGATATGGAGTCGGGCCCCGTGACGCTCAGCACGTCACGGTTCCACTCGGCGGCCACGACTGCACCGACCGCTGGTGCCGGACTGACTTCATTCGACATGGCTGTCCCCTTTGGGGTCCGCACCCGGTGCCGCGTCGCGGCGCTGGGCCGTCATGCGCTCAGCGGCCGGAACGGCGACCAGAAGCGCCCTGGCCTTGTTGCGGGTCTCCAGTTCCTCGTCGTCGGGATCGGAGTCGGCCACGACGCCAGCGCCGGCCTGCACCGACCCGCGACGGGTTCCGTCGGCACCCGGCGGGTCGATGACCATCGTGCGTATGGCGAGCGCAGTATCGATGTTCCCGGAGAAGTCGAGGTAGCCGACGACTCCCGCGTAGGGGCCGCGCTTGGTCGGCTCCAGGTCATCGATGATCTCCATGGCGCGCACCTTCGGTGCCCCCGACACCGTCCCGGCAGGCAGGGTTGCGCGCAGCACGTCTATCGCAGAGCGGTCGGCCCTCAGGCGGCCGGAAACCTGGGAGGTCATGTGCATCACATGGCTGTAACGCTCCAGCATCATCAGTTCATCCACCTCGCACGTGCCGAAGTCGACGACACGGCCCACGTCGTTGCGTGCAAGGTCCACGAGCATGATGTGCTCGGCGCGTTCCTTGGGATGCTCTGTGAGTTCGGCTGCGAGCCGACGGTCGTGCTCCTCGGTCTCCCCGCGGAACCTGGTGCCCGCGATCGGACGCGAGATCACCTTGTCACCCATCAGCTGCACCATCGGCTCCGGGGAGCAGCCGACAAGGGTCAGCTCGGGCTCGCGAACGAAGTACATGTACGGCGACGGATTGATCTGGCGCAGTACCCGGTAGACGTCGAACGGGTCGGCTGACAGGTCGAAGTCGAAGCGCTGCGCGAGCACACCCTGGAAGATGTCTCCGGCGAGGATGTGCTCGCGTGCCACCTCGACCGCCCGCTGGTAGGCGCCACCCGTCATCGACGAAGCCACCTCCGGCAGGTCGCTTCCCGTGGGTGGTTCGACCAACGGCTCCTCGATCGTGCTCGCGCCGTCGAGCGCCATCTGGTCGAGCCGCGCAACTGCATCGTGCCAGGCGGCATCCAGCTCATCGTCGCCGGCCCCCTCGTCGACGAAGGCGTTGGCCACGAGCGTGACCCGCTGGTTGTAGTGGTCATATGCAGCCACCTCACCGATGATGGAAAGGATGGCGTCCGGCCAGCCGCGGTCATCGGTCGGCACGTCGGGCAGCCGCTCGACCTCGCGCACCACGTCGTAGCCGAGGTAGCCGACAACCCCGCTGTGAAGCGGAGGCAGCTCGACGCCCTCGCCGAAGTCCTTCGCCTCCGGCGCCCGGTAGTGCTCGAGTAGCGCCTCGAGGGTTGCCAGCACCCCCGCGTCCACTGGCAGCCCATCGGGATGCTCGCCGCTCAACTCGACCACACCGTTGCGCGCCACGATCCGCGCACGCGGGTCGCGGCCGATGAATGACCAGCGACTCCAGCGTCCGCGGTGGTCAACCGATTCGAGCAGGAAGCCCGCCCTGGCGTC
This sequence comes from Actinomycetes bacterium, assembly GCA_024222295.1. Taxonomy (NCBI): domain Bacteria; kingdom Bacillati; phylum Actinomycetota; class Actinomycetes; species Actinomycetes bacterium. The sequence goes on along the minus strand of JAAEPF010000051.1, from coordinate 222,943 downwards.
GTCGTCGGTGCCGCACAGACGCAGGAATGCCGCCACCGGACTCGTGAGGTCCGCGAGCAGCACCCGCATGACGGGCACCACGCGGTGTCCTCGCGCCAAGTGGGCAAAGGTCTCGCGGTCGGGGAACACCGCCCCGTGATCACTCACGTGCTCAGGTGGGTCCGGGCGATGACGTCGTCTCGTCGTCGGTGCCGAATGCCCGGTAGAAGCAGGTATAGGACCCGGTGTGACAAGCTCCCCTGCCTTCCTGCTCCACCAGGAACAGCAACGTGTCGCCGTCGCAGTCGTAGTGGGCCGAGCGGATGAACTGGCGGTCACCCGACGTGTCACCCTTGCGCCACAGCTCGTTGCGGCTGCGGGACCAGAACACGGTGCGGCCCTGCTCCAGGCTCATCTGCAGGCTCTCGGCATTCATCCAGGCCATCATCAGCACCGCGCGGGTGTCGACGTCCTGCACGATCGCAGCCACGAGTCCGTCGTCGTTGTACTTCACCTTCGCGAGGTCGTCCTCACGCAGGGGAATCGGCGTAGCTGTGGGGGCCATGGCCCCAATCGTAGGTGCGCCCACCCCTGCGGAGCCCACTCCGATACGCGCCAGCCTCGTGCGCGTGTCAGAGGTAGAGGCCGGTGTGCTGCTCGCCGAGGCGGTCGGAGGCCACCGCGTGGAGGTCGCGCTCGCGCAGGATGATGTAGGTGTCACCACGCACCTCGACCTCGTAGACCTCTTCGGGGTTGTACAGCACGTGGTCGCCATCCTCCACCGCACGCACGTTGGGCCCCACCGCTCGCACCTCGGCCCATGCCAGCCGCCTGGCCAGCTGCGCCGTTGCCGGGATCAGGATGCCGCTGTTGGTGCGTCGCTCACCCGACCCGCCCTCGGACTGCACGAGTATCCGGTCGCTCAGCATCCGCACCGGCACCTTGTCGGCCCGCCTGGTGCTGGTGGTCGAACCACCCGCGTCCGGTTGCGCTGCGGCCTCGCCGGTGCCGAGGTCCTCTTCGGTATCGTCCAGGTTGCCTGTGTCCGGCTCAGTCGTCATCAGGCATCGAGGGTACCGGCACCACGCGATCCGCAAGGAATGGGTACCGGGCGCGCACCTCGGCCACACGCGCCGTGTCAACGGTCGCGGTCAGCACTGCCTCGCCGAGCCCATGGCCGTCGGCCACCACCTCACCCAGCGGATCGACCACCAGCGAGTCGCCCTCGTAGTCGATGTTGCCGCCCGCGCCGACCCTGTTGGCGCCCAGGACCCATGCCTGGTTCTCAATCGCCCGGGCGACCAGCAGGGCCCGCCAGTGCGACGTGCGCGCCGCCGGCCAGTTGGCAACGACCACGTAGGCGTCGGTGGCTTCCGCCAGCTGCCAGAAGTCATCCGCGAACCGCAGGTCATAGCAGACGAACACCGACGTACGAACGCCATCGATGTCGACCGTGAGCGTCTGGAACCCCGGGCCGATGCGTTGGTCTTCACCTGCATAGGAGAACAGGTGGCGCTTCGGATAGCGGTGCACGGAACCATCGGGTCCGGCCAGCACGGCCACGTTGCGGGGCAGCTCCGCTTCGCCATCGGCGATGCACACCGAGCCGACCACCCAGACCCCGAGGCTCGCGGCGTGGTCCACCAGGAACGTCGTCGAAGGGCCCTCTGGACCTTCGACGATGGCGGCGGTGTCTGCGGAGAACCCGACCGAGAACATCTCGCTCAGCACGACCAGGCGCGCACCGTCGCGGGCGGCGCCCGCAACCACCGGCCCGAGGGCTGCAAGCGTCGCCGCACGGTTCTCCCATGCAATGTCGTGTTGCACGACCGCAACCGCCAGGCGTGCCATCAGGGCTCCATGAGGGATGCGAACTCCTCGAGGTGTTCGAGGTCCGACAGGTCCAGCACCTGCAGGTACAGCCGTTCGATCCCCAGGGACTCGAACTCGCCAACCCGCTCGCGTGCTTCCTCGAGCGACCCGGCCACCCCGTTGGCGCGCAGGTCATCATCGAGCCCCCGCCCTATCGCATCGGCACGCCTCTGGAGCACCGCCTTGTCATCGGACACACACACGACCTGGCAGGCGGAACGCAGCACATCGCCGGGTTCACGCCCGATCGCCTCACATGCGGCATCGACGTTGTGTCCGAGTTGGGCGGTGGTCGCCGCGTCGGCGAATGGCACGTTGTACTCATCGGCGAACTGCGCGGCCAGCGCTGGAGTGCGCTTCGGACCGAACCCGCCGATGATGATCGGCGGGCGCGGCTGCTGGACGGGCTTGGGGAGCGCAGGGCTGTCGGTGACGCGGTAGTGGCTGCCGTGGTAGCTGAACGTGGAGCCCACCGCTGCCTCCCAGAGCCCGGTGATGATCTCGAGCTGCTCGGTGAGGCGGTCGAAGCGCTCCCCCGTCGCCGGGAACGGAATGCCGTAGTTGTGGTGCTCGTCGTCGTACCAGCCGGCGCCGATGCCCAACTCGACGCGGCCGCCCGACATGTCGTCGACACCGGCCACCGATATCGCGAGCGGGCCCGGCAGGCGGAACGTCGCGGACGTGACCATGGTGCCGAGGCGGATGGTCTCGGTGTCACGCGCCAGGCCGCCGAGCGTGGTCCATGCGTCGCTCGGGCCCGGCAGGCCGCTGATGTCGCCCATCTTCAGGTAGTGGTCGGAGCGGAAGAACGCGCTGAACCCCAACCGCTCCGCGGTGGTGGCGACCCCCAGGAGGTCGGCGTAGGCGGCGCCCTGCTGGGGCTCGGTGAATACTCGCAGGTCCACGTTGTCCTCCACCTCGAAGCGCCGGTCGCCAAAGCGGCGGGGGCGCTGCTGCTCTGCCCTACCGTTGCCCCATGACCGTACTGGAGCTGAGAACGTCCGACGGGGTGGACCTTGCAGCGGAAACCGCCGACGCCCAGGGCGACCCTGATGCATCGGTCGTGCTGCTGCACCCGCATCCGCAGATGGGTGGCGACATGCACTCACCGGTGACCGCGCACCTCTTCTCCCACCTGCCGGACTCGGGTGTGTCAGTGCTGCGATTCGACTTCCGGGGCGCTGGGCGGTCGGGCGGCGCGTTCGGTGGCGGCAGCGATGAGACCAACGACGTGAGGGCGGCAATCGCCGAGCAGTGCGCTCGTACGGAGATGCCGGTCTGGCTCGTCGGTTGGTCCTTCGGCGCCGATGTGTCGCTTCTGGTCGATGACCCCAACGTGCTCGGCTGGGTCTGTGTGACTCCCCCGCTGTCACAGCCCGGCATCGCGGACGTCGCGGGACGCGATCCCCGCCCCAAGCACCTGCTCGTTGCCGAACACGACCAGTTCCGCGATCCCGAGTCCGCGGCAGTCGCGGTCGAAGGCTGGGTCAATACCGGCGTTGCGGTCATCAAGGGCGCCGATCACTTCCTGGCGGGCCGGTTGCACTCCCTCGCCGACTCCGTGGTCGACCTGGTGCGCCCGGCACCCGATGGCGACCGCGCTGCGGCTGACCACGACTGAGCGCCGCTCATGTGGACGCGGCATGCGTGTGCACGACGCGTCAGATGCGAACCCTGATGCCGGCGTCGGCCATCGCCCGCTTTGCCTCGCCTACCGTGTGCTCACCGAAGTGGAAGATCGAGGCTGCAAGCACGGCGTCGGCCGCTCCGTCGACAACCCCTTCCACCAGGTGCTGGAGGTTGCCCACGCCGCCGGAAGCGATGAGCGGCACCGGCGCTGCCGCGGACACCTCGGCGTTGAGTTCGTTGTCGAAGCCGATACGGGTGCCGTCGCGGTCCATCGAGGTGAGCAGGATCTCGCCGGCACCGAGGCCGGCCACGCGCTCGGCCCATTGCAGGGCATCGATGCCCGTCGGGTTGCGCCCGCCATGGGTGTACACCTCGAACGGAGGGCCGTCGTGGGCTTCGGGCCCCTCGGTTTGCCGCCGCCGGGCATCGATCGCGACAACGACGCACTGGGCACCGAACTCCGATGCGATCTCGCCGACCACCTCGGGCCGATTGACCGCCGCGGTGTTGACGCCCACCTTGTCCGCACCTGCGCGCAACATCCGCCGGGCGTCCTCGATGGTGCGAATTCCACCGCCGACGGTGAAGGGGATGAAGACCTCCTCGGCGGTGTGCCGCACCATCTCAAGGGTGGTGTCGCGGTCATCGGAGGACGCCGTGATGTCCAGGAACACCAGCTCGTCGGCCCCCTGTTCGTCGTAACGGGCCGCCAACTCCACGGGGTCACCTGCGTCGCGCAGGCCCACGAAGTTGACACCCTTGACCACCCGGCCTGCGTCGACGTCGAGGCAAGGGATGACGCGCGCCACGTTCACGACGCACTCCCTGCTGCGCATGCCGCCACGGCCTGTGCCACTCCGAACGATCCCTCGTAGAGAGCCCGCCCCACGATGGCACCTGCCAGCGTGCGCCCATCCGCGGACAACGCGCCGAGGGCTTCCAGGTCCTCGAGGCGCCCCACGCCACCGGACGCGATGACGGGGATCTCACTTGATGCCAGCACTTCGCCAAGGCCGTTGACGTCGGGGCCCTCGAGCGTCCCGTCGCGGCCGATCTCGGTCACCACGAGCGCGTCGACGCCCGCATCGGCGAACGAGGCCGCCACATCGAGCAGGTCGCGTCCCGACCCTCTCACCCAGCCGCGTACCGCCACATCACGGCCGCGTGCATCGAGGCCCACGGCGACGGACCGATGCGCTGCGAGGTCGGCCACGAACTGCGGATTCTCGAGTGCCGCGGTGCCCACGACCACCCGCGACACGCCCAGGTCGAACAGCGCCTCGGCAGCAGCACGGTCGCGCACACCTCCGCCCGTCTGCACCGGCACGTCGACCGCGGACGCGATCGCGCCGATCGCCTCCCGGTTGGTGGGCTCGCCACTGCGCGCGGCATCAAGATCGACGACGTGGATCCAGGGAGCGCCCTCGGCCTCGAAGGCGCGCGCCTGGGCCACAGGATCATCGCCGTAGGTGGTCGACCGGTCGTAGTCGCCCTGGTAGAGCCGGACGCAGCGGCCGCCAAGCAGGTCGATCGCGGGGTACAGGTCCATGGCTGTCAGGCCTCCGAGCCGGCCGCGAGCGAGACGAAGTTGGCGAGCAGCGCGAGTCCCGCGGCCGAGGACTTCTCGGGGTGGAACTGGGTGGCCATCACGTTGTGGCGCTGTGCCATCGCGGTGACCTCGCCCCCGTAGTCACATGTGGCGACCACGTCGACTGTGACCTCGGGGGCGAACGAGTGCACGAAGTACATCCACGGATCTGCTCCCAGGCCGCGCAGCAGCGCGGAATCGCTGCGGACCCGCAGCCGGTTCCATTGCATCTGGGGATGCTTCACCCCGTCTGGCAGCCGGATGACGGTGCCGGGCAGCACGCCGAGGCCGCGCGCGCCCGGCGCCTCTTCGGATCCGTCGTAGAGGAGCTGCATGCCGACACAGATGCCGAGGAACGGCCTGCCGGAGGCGACGGCATCGAGGGCGACCTTGTCGAGCCGGGTCTCGGCGAGGGCTTCGCGGCATCGTCCGAAGGCACCCACGCCGGGCAGCACTACTGCATCGGCCTGCGCCACGGCGTCGGGATCCGAGGTGAGGAATGCATCGGCGCCTGCATGCTGGAGCGCCTTCTCGGCGGAACGCAGGTTGCCGATCCCGTAGTCGAGTACCGCCAATGCGGGGCGCGGGGATCCCTGTGGCCCACCTGCAGGGTCACTCACAGCACGCCCTTGGTGGAGGGCACTGCTGCGCCCTCCACCCGCACCGCGTCGCGCAGTGCACGGGCAACGGCCTTGACCGATGCCTCGATGATGTGGTGCGTGTTCTGGCCCCGCACCAGTTCGATGTGCAGCGTGAGACCGGCCGAGCCGGCGAATGCCCGCCAGAACTCCTCCATCAGCTGCGGGTCGAAGGGAGGGTCACCAAGGATCTTCTGGCCGGGTGGCTCGACCTCGTAGTGCACGAAGGGACGACCCGAGAGATCGAGAACGGCCTCGACCACCGCCTCGTCGAGCGGCACCCGAATCGAGGCGAAGCGCCTCACTCCGCGCTTGTCGCCGAGCGCGTCGGCGAGGACGGTGCCGACCAGGATGCCGGAGTCCTCCACGGTGTGGTGCGCGTCGACCGCCAGGTCGCCGTCGGCGGCGACGGTCAGGTCCATGCCGCTGTGGCGCCCGAGCTGGTCGAGCATGTGGTCGAAGAACGGCAGGCCCGTGTTGCAGTCGGTGCGGCCCTCGCCGTCGACCGTCACCGATACCGATATGTCGGTCTCGGCCGTGCGGCGGTTGCCAGTGGCGCTTCGGGGGGTGTCACTCACCGCCCAAGCATCGCAGACCACACCGGGTGCGCGGCAAGGCGGTTCCCAGGGGCGCTGTTGGCTCAGCCCAGCGAGCTGCTCAGCGCTTCGAGGAACGCGTCGTTCTCGACAGGAGTGCCGATCGTCACCCGCAGGCAATCCGCCAGGCGCGGCCAGCTGGAGCAGTTCCGCACCAGCACCCCGCGGTCGACCAGGCGCTGCCAGACATCCTCGCCGGCTACCTCGTCGGGTCGGATGAGGATGTAGTTGGCCCCCGATGGCCATTGGGTGACCGCCATGGCGTCCAACGCTTCAGCCACGCGCCCGCGTTCCTCGACGAGGTGGGCGACGCGCGCTGCCATCTCGTCTCCGAACTGAAGGGCGAGGCGCCCGGCAACCTGCTTGGCTGCGTCGAGGTGGTAGGGCAGAACCACCTTCTCGAGTTCCTCGATGAGCCAGGTCGGCCCCACCAGGTAGCCGAGGCGCAGCGCGGCAGCGGACCAGGTCTTCGAGAACGTGCGGGTGACGGCGAGCGATCGCCCCTCGGCGACCATCGACAGGGCGCTGTGGGGTGCGAACTGGCCGTAGGCCTCGTCGACCACGAGCAGGCCGTCGACCGACTCCACCATCTCCAGCACCGCTGCGATCTCCTCGGGTGCGTCCACGCCGCCGGTGGGGTTGTTGGGCGAGCACAGAAAGGTGATCGAAGGCGACTCGGTGGTGACCACCCGCTCCACCTCGGCCATGTCGAGGGTGAAGTCGTTCGAGCGCTCGCCCGAGACCACATCGGTGCCGCACACACGGGCGATGTGGGAGTGAAGCGCATAGGTGGGCTCGAAGGTCACGGCGGTGCGCCCGGCGCCGCCATAGGCGAGGCAGATGCTCTGGAGTACCTCGTTGGAGCCATTGGCTGCGAACACCCTGGCCGCATCCAGGTTGCCGCCGGCCGCGGCGGACTCGAGGCGCGCGATGTCGGCGCGCAGATCGAGCGCGGCTCGGTCGGGGTAGCGATTCCAGTCGAGGTCACCCAGTGCTGTTGCCAGCTCTGCTGTGAATCCGGCCGGTGGAGCCTCGGGCGCCTCGTTGGTGTTGAGCCTCACCGCCACGTCGAGTTGCGGTGAGTGGTAGCCGGCCATCAGGGCGACGTCCTCACGTACCTGCGGGCGTGCCATCAGTGCTCCTCGCGCGGCTGGCTGTCGCCCAGGCGCATGCGCACCGAGTCGGCATGGGCGGCGAGTCCTTCGGCATCGGCCAATGTGGCCACGGCGGGGCCGACCTGCTTCAGGCCTTCCTCGGAGACGGTGACCAGGTGGTGGTGGCGCAGGAAGTCGTCGACCGTGAGCGCCGAAGCGAAGCGGGCACTGCCGTGCGTGGGCAGCACATGGCTGGGCCCGGCCAGGTAGTCCCCCACCGACGCCGGGGACCAAGGCCCCGCAAAGATTGCGCCGGCATTGTGCACTCGCCGCGCAAGCGAACCCGCGTCGCGGCACAGCAACTCGAGGTGTTCGGGTGCCACGATGTCGGACACCGCGATGGCGGCTTCGGGCGTGTCCACCAGGACGCAGTGGCCTGAGCGCTGCAGGGTCGCGGAGATCTCGTCGCGCCGGTCCGCCGCCGCTGCCAGCCGCTCGACCGACTCCGTAACGGCGTCGGCGACTGCTTCGTCCCAGGTGACAAGCCATGCGAGACCGTCGGGACCATGCTCTGCCTGCAACAGGATGTCGATCGCAGCGAGGTCGGCGTGCACGGAGTCATCGGCCACCACCACCACCTCGGACGGCCCTGCGAACGCCGCCGCCACACCCACGTCACCCGAGACCTGCTGCTTGGCGACGGCGACCCACAGGTTCCCGGGTCCACACACCACATGGACCGGCTCGATCGACTCGGTGCCGTACGCCAGTGCCGCGATCGCCTGGGCGCCACCGACGGCATACACCTCGTGCACGCCCGCGATGCCGGCAGCAGCGAGGGTCACCGGCGCCACGGAGCCGGTGTCGCCATCGGGCGGTACGCACACCACCACCCGGTCTACCCCTGCAACGAGTGCCGGCACCGCGGTCATCAACAGGGTCGAGGGGTAGGCGGCCCGGCCACCGGGCACATAGCACCCTGCCGATGCGACCGGGCTCTGCCAGGACTCGATGTCGATGCCGTCGCCGGAGTGGGCCACGGGGTCCTGAAGCTGCGCCTCGTGATGCGCAACCACACGCTCGCGGGCCAGCTCCAGTGCGGAACGCACGTCTTCGGGGGTCGACTCGAGCGCCGCCTGGATCTCCCCGTCGGGAATCCGCAGGGAGGCCGGCCTGACGCCGTCGAAGCGTTCCGTTAGTTCTGCCAGCGCCTGATCGCCTCCATCGCGCACGGCCTGGAGGATCGAGCGGACTGCATCGGTGGGCTTCTCGTCGTTCACCGACGGCCTCGGTAGCCCTGAGGCGAGGTCGTGCACTCCGCGCAGGTCTATGCGGTTGAGGGTTCCCCGTCTGGGGGAGTCGGCGGCCACGGTGCCAACGTACCGATTGTGTGGCGGCGACCGCGAACGCTTTGTGTGCACCCCGAGGCTCGTTCGAACGCGCCGCGGTGGTAGAACCGGCAGATGTCGCTGCAGGCCGACCTCACATCGCTGTCCTCAACCCTCGACCAGATGCTCGAGCGGGTCGAATCCGCGGCCGGCGAGATCCAGGGCACCGACCGCGACGACCTGCTGGGTGACCTCTACGAGATCGAGCGCCACCTGCGCTCCGCCAACCGGCGACTCATCCGTGCGCTCAACGGGTTGCCCGGCGGCAACTGAGCCGTCGCCACCGTCGTGGATGCCCGGACGCGAGACCGGCGCCCCGAAGGGCGCCGGTCGTGCGATTCGGGCGGCGGGAGCCCAAGATCGCGTTCCAGGTGGCGGGAACCTGGTGAACCCGATTCCAGCACAATGTCGTGCCCACTGTCGAGCGCCTCCAAGCCGCTTTTGGTGGGACTTTTGGGACTATCTCACGCACCGCGTCCGAGGTCGCACGTTTGGCCGCAAACCGGCCACCGACCGTGGTTCTCGCCTGACTGTCGACGGACAAAACCAACCGATCGATTGGTTTGGAGTGGCCACACAACAGATCGCACAGTGCGGCACTCAATCGTCATGGGTCGACCGACGGGCAGAACCACGCGAGGGTGCATTCCGCACACCGGGGGCGGCGGGCGATGCACACACGCCTGCCGTGCAGGATCATCCGCAGGCTGAACTCCCCGCGCTCCATGGCGGGGACCATCGGGTTCAGCTCCATCTCGACCTTGACGGGATCGGTCTCCTCGGTGATGCCCAGCAGCCGGGACAAGCGCAACACGTGGGTATCGACCGGCAGGCCCGGAAGGCCCAGGTCGACCGAGCGCACGACGTTGGCCGTCTTGCGGCCCACGCCCGGGATCGTGACCAGGTCCTTCATGGCGCCGGGCACCTCTCCGCCGAAGTCGTCCACCAGCGTGTTTGCCATTCCGAGCAGACTTCGCGCCTTGGAGCGGAAGAACCCCGTCGATCGGATCAGTTCCTCGAGCTCCTCGGGCTCAGCGACAGCCATGTCCGCAGGCGTGGGGTACCGCTCGAAAAGCGCGGGGGTGACCATGTTGACCCTCGCATCGGTGCATTGGGCCGAGAGGATCGTGGCCGCCAGCAACTCATAGGGGTTGGAGTGGTCGAGCTCGCACGTCGCGTCGGGATACTCGACAGCCAGCAGGTCGTTGGTCCAGCGGGCGCGTCCCCGGGCCGAACGTGGCCGCCTGACGCCGTCGGGTGGATCAACCGGGTGCTTTGATCTGGGCATCGCATGACAATACGGCCCGGGGGACACAGCACTGGCAGGTACCTTGGCACCGGTGAGCAGTTCCGCGGTCCCCTCGGGCCTCCCACCGGCAGGCACTCTCGAGTGGTTGACCATCGATGGCGACACCGACGAAGCCATGCGGGCGGTCGGCAAGCACCGCTTGCGCACCATCGTCGCCCTGCGCCGGGCGCTGCCACTCGACGACACGGCCCGCGAGGGGATCCCCGCCATCACCACGCGGCCGTTCGATCCCGGACGCGACACCGATGAGCTGCTCGAGGTCAACAATGCCGCGTTCGCATGGCACCCCGATCAGGGAGGATGGGACAGGGGCCGACTGGCCGAGGCGATGTCGCAACGCTGGGTGGACCCATCCGGGATCCTCGTGCACGCCGGAACCGACGGGACGCTCGACGGATTCTGCTGGACGCGAGTGCACGACGAGTTCGAGCCCGAGGTGATCGCGGCAGGTGATCCCCCACTGGGCGAGATCTGGGTCATCGCAGCACACCCGGACAGCCAGGGCAGCCGGCTCGGCCCCGCCCTTGTTGCTGCGGGCCTCGACCACCTGGCCGAGCAAGGCCTCGGCACGGCTGTGCTCTACACCGAGGAGGCGAACGAGCCGGCACGGCGCATGTATGAGCGGATGGGCTTCCACCTGCACGAGCGACGGGGCGGCTACTCGTGAGCGCGCGCCCGAGCACGCTGTACGACGTTGACCGCGCAGCGCTGGCAACGCTGCTCGACGGCGAACCGCGCTACCGGCTGGACCAGTTGTGGGAGGGGCTGTATGCCAACGCCCTCGACCCTGCGGACATCTCCAACCTCCCCAAGGCGCTCAGGCAGCGCCTCGCCGAGGAGCTTCCGGCCGCCCTCGACCCGGCAGCCGAGTCGGTCGCCGACGGCGGTGAGACCGTCAAGTTCCTCTGGGAGCTGCACGACGGCGCCACGGTGGAGACCGTATTGATGCACTACGACCGCGACGACGGCTCCGCCGAGCGGTGCACGGTGTGCGTTTCCACGCAGGCCGGGTGTGCGATGGCGTGCAGTTTCTGCGCCACCGGCCAGGCCGGGTTCGAGCGCCACCTCACAGCCGGCGAAATAGTGGAGCAGCTGGTGCGGGCCCAACGGCGGGCCAACGAGCATCCGGGCGGCCCCAGGCGCGTGTCCAACGTCGTCTTCATGGGCATGGGCGAGCCGCTGGCCAACTACGACGCCACCTGGGCTGCGCTCACACGCATCCACGACGACATGGGTATCGGAGCACGGCGACTGACCGTGTCCACGGTCGGGCTGGTGCCGGGCATCCGACGGATGGCATCCGAGGACCTGCCGGTGAACCTCGCCGTGTCGCTTCACGCCGCCGACGACGAGTTGCGCGACCAACTCGTTCCGATCAACCGGCGGTGGCCGATACGCGAGCTGATCACCGCTTGTTCGGACTACCTCGCGGTCACCAGTCGCCGGGTCAGCTTCGAGTGGGCGCTGATCTCCGAGGTCAACGACCGCTACGAGGACGCCGACCGCCTGGCAGCTCTCGCCCGCCCACTGGGTGCGCACGTCAACCTCATCCCACTCAACCCCACGCCCGGGTACGCGGTGAAGGGCTCCTCGCGCAACCGGGTACACCGTTTCCGGGAACGGCTTGTGGATGCCGGAGTCAATGCCACCATCCGCGACACCCGGGGATCTGAAATCGACGCCGCATGTGGCCAGCTACGCGCCGGCCATGAGGCGACGCCCATCGAACGCCCGCGCCGGCGCTGAAGGCCGGGGCTGCCCGGCAGGTCTCACCTGACCAGCACGGTCAGGTGGTCAGCCCGAATTGCTCCGCGCAACTTCTCACCGGCTGCCACCCGCGCACCCGGCCAGATGACGCAACGGTCGATGGAGCCCTCCACCACAGCGCCCTCTCCCAGCACCGAATCGGCGACACGAGCGTGCGGCGCCACGCCTGAGTTGTCACCCGGGCCATGGATCGCGGCCCATGCGAGGTTGGCCTCGAGGTAGGACCGCGGGGTCCCACAGTCATACACCGGTGCATCGGTGTGCATCGTCACCAGGCGACCCTCTGCGACCTCGGGCGCCCACAGCACCTCCCACAGGCCACCCGGCACGCTCTGCAGGGCGCCGACCCGCTCGGCCGGGAGCAGCGATGCCACGACACCGCTGCGTGGCCCGAACGGCCCTGGGGTGTCGGTGAGCACCGCGATGCTGCCGCGGTCCCAGGACTCCGCGAACAGATTCAGGTCGGCGCCGTGCCAGGTGTCCGAGTTGACCACGAGCACGTCGCGCGGGCCGATCCAGTCTCGGAGTTGCCCCAGTGCTCCCGCCGTGCCGAGGGGTACCCCGGCTTCGAAGGAGACATGTGGCGGACTCCACGGGCCCGCGGGAGTGAGCACGTGCGCGCGGACCGCATCGGCACCGTGGTGCACGTTGACCGCCAGGTCGCCCGCCGCGGCCGACAGCGCGCCCAGGGCGTGGTCGATGAGGGGCCTGTCCCCGAGCGGGCAGAGCGGCTTCGGGCGTAGATCGGTGAGCGGTCGCAGCCGGGTGCCGGCTCCAGCCGCGAGTGCCACGCCTGCCAGACTGTCAGCCATGCCCACGCGCTGGTTCAACAACCGATTGCCCCAGACACTGGTGATGAGCCAGTTGCTGCTCTACCTCAATGCGTTCTGGGCGGTGCTCGGGATCTTCCTGGCAGGCGGACTCGGCATTCTCGGCCTCCTCGTGCTCGCCGGCACCGTCTACGGCGCTGCCGGCATAGCCAGTGAGAAGAAACTCGGATACAAGGTGGCGGTCGGCGTGGCGTTCCTGCCCTTCGTGCTGCGGCTGCTGGTGGCCAGCGCCCGAGTTGATGGACTGTTCGGCAACATCGCGTTCGTATTCCTCGGCTCGAACCTCGTCAACACGCTTTTCGAATACGCGCTGATCGTGCTGCTGCTGCATTCGCAGTCCCGGGAGCACCAGAAGATCTGGTTCGACTGAGCGCGAAGTGATCATGGCTACATCATGGCTTCCGATGCCCCGTGCCGGCTCGAGGGAACAGTCGCGGGGGCGCCGATCCGTGCGCCTGGCGACGCTGGCCGCCCTGCTGCTGGCAGCGGCTGCGTGCTCGACCGGTTCCGACGAACCCTCGTCGGCTGAGCCGGCGCCCGACACACCGCCTGCCTCCGCAGACAACACGCCCGAGGCCGGCTTCCCCGCCGGCTGGACACCCGCTCGCCCCGAGTGGGGCGAGTGCGCGCGGGCGGCAGGACCGGGCATGCAATGCGCCACCCTCGAAGTGCCACTCGACTGGCAAGCCCCCGACGGCGCCCAGATTGAGCTCGAGCTCGCCCGTCGTCCCGCGTCAGGGGACCGGATCGGATCACTCCTGTCGAACCCGGGCGGACCCGGTGGTTCCGGCATCGAGTACCTGCAATGGGCTCCCTTCTCCGATGCAGCCGCCGAACGATTCGATCTGGTGAGCTGGGATCCTCGGGGTGTGGGCGAATCCACACCGATCGAGTGCGACGACTCGGTTCCTGCGTTCGAAGCCCTCGATTCCTCACCCGACGACGAGGCAGAACGCGTAGCCCTCGAGTCCGCCGCAGCGACTGTGGCCGCCGACTGCGAAGCAGCCGAGGGCGAAATGCTGGCCCACGTGCATACCGCAGATGTTGCCCGCGACCTCGAGGCGATCCGGCTCGCACTCGGCGGGGAACCACTCAACTACCTCGGGTTCTCCTACGGCACCCACATCGGCCAGCAATACGCCGAACTGTTCGGGGGCAACATCCGCGCGATGGTGCTGGACGGCGTGGTGGACCCATCCCAGGCGTTCGAGGAGTTCCTGCTCGGCCAGACAGCTGCGTTCGACGCAGTGTTCAGCGCCCAGGCCGCACAGTGCGCTGCAGTCGGTGCAGGCCCATGTGGCGTCGATGACCTCGCAGCCGCGTACGACACGCTCTCGACTCGCGTCGAGCAGTCGCCGGTCGAAGCCGACGGCGGCTCCGTCGGCCCGTCCGAGCTGGCGACCGCAGCGCTCTACACGGGCTACCAGACCGACGGCTGGTCCTCGCTGGGTCCGGCCCTCGGCGAGGCACTAGACGGCGATGCGAGCGAGCTGCGCCGCCTGGCCGAGTCCTACCGAGACCTGGCCGACTACGGGCCGTACGCGGCGGTGGTGTGCACCGACTCGCAGCGTCCCACCGATCACGCCACCTACCGGGAGTTCGAGGCACGAGCGGTCGACGTGTCATCACGCTTCGGGGCAGCCATCGCCAACGAGATGCTCCCCTGTGCCACGTGGGGCGCGGAGCCACAGGGGGAAGCGAGGGCACTGAGCGCACCCGACGCGGCACCGATACTCGTCGTCGGCAACACCGGAGACCCCGCCACTCCGATCGAGAACGCCCGTGCGGTCGCCGCAGCGCTCGACTCCGGCCAGCTCCTCGAAGTCGACATGGACGGGCACACCGCGTACGGCTCCAACCGATGCGCCAGCGCGGCGATCGACGACTACCTGATCGATCTGGTGCTCCCGCCGGCCGGACAGGGCTGCTGAGCGTGGCCACCGACGGCGGTACCGGCGACCGGGTCGTGGTGTGGGACCTCGGCAACGTGCTGATCCCGTGGGACCGCCATGGGGCGATGCTGGCTGCCACGGGCTCCGACGAGGCTGCCCGGCAGCTGAGCGAGACCGTGTTCACCCTCGAGGTGAACGAGCACATCGACCGCGGTGCGTCGCCCCGGAAGGTGAACGAGATCGTCGAACGCCAACACCCGGGGCACGGCTGGGTGGTCGACGCATACGTGGAGCACTTCCACCACAGCCTCGGCTCGCTGATCGAAGGGTCCGCCCGACTGCTGGACGAGGTACGCCACTCAGGACACCGCTGCGTCGGCCTCAGCAACTGGGGGCGCATCACGTTCGAGGGAATCCCCGAGATGTACCCGGCGCTGGGCAAGCTCGAGGGCGTACTCATCTCGGGAGAGGTCGGCATCACGAAGCCGGATCCATCAATCTACGAGCACTGCGAGCAGCACTTCGGTTTCACCGCCGCGCAGGCGACTTTCATCGACGACAGTACCGCGAACGTGGCAGCCGCCCTCGCACGGGGTTGGGACGCCATACGGTTCACCGACCCCGGCCAGCTCCGCGTGGCGCTGGCCGATCGGAATCTGATCGCCTGAGCTGAAGTGGCGCATCAGCACAGCAACACCAGCGCGGGGCAAGGCGACGCCTACGCTGAGTCGGTGGCCCCCAGCACGGTGGACGACGTGCAACTCGATCTCGCGCCCACCGACCGCATCCGCTCCCCCGGCGACGTACTGAGGCTCCTCAGTGGCCTCGTCGTGCTCGGTGTCGGAATCGTGCTGGCCCTGTTCGCCAACAACACCCTCGGTGGCGCCGAGGAGGACATCGCAGCCGGACTGTCGAGCGTGCCGAGCCGGTGGGAACAGATCGTGCTCGGGGTGGTCGAGATAGCGGTCGTCACCGGAAGCATCGGGGTGGCGGTGTTCCTGGCGGTGACGCGCCGTCGGCGACTCCTCGTGTGGCTCTTCGCCACCACGGTCGCGGCGAGCGCCCTCACAGCGGCCCTCGGCTGGCTGCTCACCCGCAACCAGGTCGAAGTCCTCGCGGGCGCCGACAGCGTCCAGGCCTGGTCCGGCGCCAACCCCGACTTCCCATCGTCGGGCCTGATGGCCGGCGTCACGGCGGCGATCGTGTTCGGTTCTCCCTGGCTGACTTCCCGATGGCGTCAGTCGGGCTGGACGCTGCTCGTCGTGCTCGTCGTGCTGCGAGTCGGATTCTCCGGCGACCCGTCCGTGGACGTGGTCGCGGCGATCGGGATCGGCATCACGGTGGGCGCAGCGATGCTGCTGGTGCGCGGGGCACCCAGCCTGGAGCCGTCCGGCCGCCAGATCGTCGACGCCCTGCGCGAGGCCGGTGTCGAGCCGGTGCGCGTGCGACAGCTTCCCAGCGGCCACACCACCCTCACCTACCGCGTGCGCCGCGTCGACGGTGGCGACATCCATGTCGGGTTGCGCACCTCGCATGACCGTTCTGCCGACGCCCTGACCCACATGTGGAAGTCGCTGCGGCTGAGGCCCGACGAGGTCGACGCGCCGTTCAACACCATCCGCCAACGTGTCGAGCACGAGGCGCTTGCGGTGGAGATGGCTGACCGCAGTGGCGCACGTGTGCCGGGGCTCGTCGGCATCCTCGCAGCCGGCGAGGAGACTATCGGCGTCATGGAGGACGAAGTCCAGGGCACGCCGGCGTCCGAGGTCGATCTCGTTCACGAAACGCTGGTCGACATCTGGTCCCAGCTGGACCGACTGCATGCTTCACGCATCGCTCACCGCGGGCTGATGCTGCGCCGGGTGATCATCGATCCGTCCGGCGACGCCTGGCTGACGGGGTTCCACCGAGCGAGGCTGGCGACCAACGAACGCGAGCGGGCGCTCGACGTCGCCCAGCTCCTGGCCGACACCGCCATTGCGGTGGGCGCCAGTGCCGCGGTCGATGCGGCGGTCGATGCGCTGGGCCCCGAGACGGTCGCCGCGGCCTACCCGCTGCTGCAACCTCTGGCGCTGCCCCGCTCCACCCGAAGCGCCCTGCGGGGAAAGGGCGACCTGCTCGACGAGGTTCGATCCGCACTGCAGGAGCGCTGCGACATCGCCGACCCCGAACTGGAACGCATCGAGCGGGTGCGACCCCGCACGGTCGTCACGGTCATCGCGCTCACGGTCGCGTTCTACATCCTGCTGCCCCAGCTGGCCGACCTTCGCAGCACCGCTGACGCGTTCGTGCAGGCCGACTGGGCATGGGCTCCCTGGATCATCGCGGGCTCCGTCGCGTCATACGCATTCGCGGCGATCTCCTTCGTGGGCGCTGTGCCGAGCACCGTCCCCTACCTCGGGGCGCTCCGCCAGGAGGTGGCCGGAAGCTTCGTCTCCCTCATCGCTCCGGCGAGCTCCGGCGGCATCGCCATGGGAGTGCGATTCCTCCAGCGTTCCGGCATCGACAGCGCCTCCGCCGCGGCCTCCGTGGCACTCAACACCCTGGCGGGCTTCCTGGTGCACCTGGCCTTGCTGCTGGTGGCGGTGTTGTGGGGAGGCAGCACCACCGTTGGCGAGTTCTCCCTGCCCGACGCAACCTGGGTGCTGGCAATCGTGGCCGTGGTGCTGTCGGGGATCGGCCTCTCGTTGCTCCACCGCGGCCTTCGCGAACGGGTCCTTGGGCCGCTGCGCGAAGCGGTGCGGTCTGCCGCGAGTTCCCTCGGCGCCGTGCTGACCAATCCGGTAAGGGTGCTGCAGCTGCTCGGTGGCTCGATGGGTGTGACCCTCAGCTACCTCGTGGCGATGGTTGCAGCGGTAGAGGCGTTCGGGGCGGGGCCGACGGTCCTGCAGATCGCGGTCGGCTACCTGCTTGCCTCGGCATTCGCGGCAGTTGCCCCCACCCCCGGGGGCCTCGGAGCCTTCGAGGCCGCGATGATCACCGCGCTGACCGGTTACGGGATGTCGACCGGTGCGGCCGTGTCAGCGACGTTGTCGTTCCGGCTCGCGACCTACTGGCTGCCGATCCTGCCCGGCTGGTTCTCCTTCACGTGGATGCAGCACCACGACGAGCTGTGAGCACCGGGTTCCACCGATGCCCCGGCCTACATAGGCTGAAGCGGTGACCGAAGAGACGACCGCACCGATCCCGTCGCGTGCCGAGCACCTGCCCGAGGGCGACGCCAAGACCCAGTCGGTGCGTGCCATGTTCGATGCAATCGCCCCGCGCTACGACGTGGTCAACCGGCTCCTCACCTTCCGCATGGACGTGCGTTGGAGGCGACACGCGGTCGACCAGCTAGATGGCCGGGCGGGCGATCGCGTCGTCGACCTCGCCTGCGGCACGGGCGACCTCTGCTACGAGCTGGCCGACCGCGACATGGTGCCGATCGGCGTGGACCTGAGCTTCGGCATGCTGGCAGCCGCACCCCACCCGTTTCCGCGTCTCCAGGCCGATGCGAGCGCGCTGCCGTTGCCCGCCGCTTCGGTGGACGCAGCGACCTGCGGGTTCGCGTTGCGCAACTTCACCGACCTCGGCGCCACCCTCTCGGAGCTCGCCCGGGTGGTGCGCCCCGATGGACGCATCGCCCTGCTCGACGTGGCGACACCGCCCAACCCGTTCATGGCCTTTGGACACAACGTCTACTTCAACAAGGTCGTTCCGCGAATCGGCGGCCTTCTCAGCGATCCCGATGCCTATTCCTATCTTCCGCGCTCGGTTGCGTACCTGCCGCCACGCCCGGAGCTGCTGGGACTCGTGGCGGAGGCCGGGTTCACCGAGGTCACGCACCAGCTGCTGTCAGGCGGTATCTCCCAGCTGATCACCGCCACCCGGTCGGGTTCCTGATGGGTGGGAGCGACCCACGGATGCACTGCGCCGCCGATGCCGAACAGCCCGGCGTGCAGGATCCGTCACCCGGCGCGGAACTCACGGCCTTCGCCTCACCGCGGCGCCGGCTCTGGGGGTCCGGCGAAGCAATGCGCATCGAGGTGCCCGCCCCCTGGCCCGACAACGTCGACGTGGTCGGCGAGGCGCTCGACAGCATCGGAGGCGATGCCGACCCCGTGGCCTTCGCCGCCCTCCCCTATGACCGTCACGCTCCCGCTGTGTTCACGGTGCCCCAGAGGGTTCACGTGCACACAGCCGACGGCGAGCGGCACGTGCTGGTGGTCGCGGGCGCGACTCGGCCCGCGGAGGGATCCGCACGACACGCTTCGGCACCCGACGCAGCATCGGAGTTGTCGGTGCGGGCCGTGATGCCCGCACCTGACTGGTGCGACACGGTCGCCACCGCACGCGACCGGATACGTGCCGGAGACCTGACCAAGGTCGTTCTCGCGCGCGAGATCGAGGTCATCGGGGACCAGCGCTTCGACGCTGCCACTCTGTGGAACCGCTTGCGCGAGGTGAATCCCGCCGCGCTCTGCTTTGCGGTTGACGGGTTCGTAGGTGCCAGCCCCGAACTGCTCGTGTCGAGGCTCGGATCCACGGTGCGGGCACAGCCGATGGCGGGCACGACCCGCCGCACCGGGCACCCGGAGCTCGACCAGCGCCGCGCCGGCGACCTGCTCGGCTCGGACAAGAACCGCGTGGAGCACCAGATCACGATCGATGCCGTCCACGACGCACTCCTCGGCTGGTGTTCCTTCCTCGACGCGGAGCCGTCGCCGTCGGTGGTACCCGCGGGGCCCGTGCAGCACCTCGCCACGCTCGTGGAGGGGCACCTCAGCTCTCCGGAGCCATCGGTGCTGGAGCTCGTTGCAGCGCTGCACCCGACGCCTGCCGTCGGCGGGCATCCGACCGACGCCGCGCTGGCCCTCCAACACGAACTCGAACCCGCGGACCGTGGCCGCTACGCCGGGCCGGTCGGATGGGTGGACCGCAGCGGCAATGGCGCGTTCGCTGTGGGAATCCGCTCGGTTCAGTTGGACGGAATCCGTGCCTCGCTGTTCGCCGGCGTCGGCGTCGTGGCCGACTCCGACCCAGAGGCCGAGCTAGCCGAGACGCGTGCCAAGGCCCAGGCCCTCCTCGGACACCTCGTACGGATCTAGTCTCGAACCGGCACGCGCTCAGCCACCGGAGTCGACATCGCCGCGGAGCGGCTCGAGTGACTCGAGCGCCCACACCTCACGCACCGCGTCCAGCACCGCGGCGGCATCCGAGAACCCCGCGAAGTGGCCCTCGCCATGACGGACCCGGAGTTGCCCGTTGGGTAGACGCGCGGCCTGGTGGTGGCCATGCGACTGCGGCACGATGCTGTCGGCGAGGCCCTGCCAGCAGATGATCGGCGGGGTCACGTCCTCGAGCAGGAATCCCCAGTGACGGGAGAACAGCGCAACGTCATGTGCCACGGCACGCAGCTCGGCCGCGTTGGACAGGTCGCTGATGAACATGGCCATGAAGTCGGGCTCGGTGAGCACCTCGCGGTCCGATCCGCCGATCAGCCGGGCGAAGACCTCCAACGCCTGCTCTCCCATGGTCTCGAAGGTGCCCACGACCGGTGCCAGCGCCGACCCGAGCGGCGAACGCAGGAGCTCGAGGGTCGGAGCGAAGAAGCGCAGTAGCCGTGTGTAGGACCACACGGCGTCAGGGCCACGGGTGGGTCCGATGCCGCCGAGAAGGGTGCCCACCATGAACCGGTCAGGCATCGCATTGGCGACGGCGAGCACGTACGGACCGCCACCCGACAGCCCAGCGGCGCCGAAGCGGTCGATGCCGAGGTCGTCGACCACTGCCTCGATGTCACCGGCGAACTCGGAGATCCGTGCGTACTGGTGGTCGGTGGAGGCGCCGGTGCCGGGGCGCTCGACCGCGATTATCCGGAACCCCCGCTGGAGGGCGACCTCGTCGACGCCGGGCGGCACCTGGGTGCGGGCACCCGGCGTGCCGTGGAACCACAACACCGGGTCGCCGTCGGGATGGCCGAACTCGGCCCAGCCCAGCACGCGGCCGGGCGCCACGACCGACTCGCCCAGCACACGGGGCCGGGGCGGCTCAGCCATGGTCAGCTCGGATTCGGACAGCTTCGAGGTACTCCCCATCGCGCCATGGTAGACCGCGCAACCATTGCGACTCCGAAGCCGTCCGGCTCCGAACCGCGTCACACCGGATCGGCCGGCGGGGCCGGTCAGGGCGCTGAGTCGAGGGCGCCGGCCACCGCCTGCTGAAAGCGCCTGTGCTCCGCCACGTTGGCCTGGCGATCGGTGCGCACCACTATCACCCTCGTTCCGCCCCTTGCGATGCTGCCGGCGAGCGCCGCCTGCAACCCCGCACGCGAGTTGACCGACTCGGTCGGCAGACCGAATGCCTTGGCGACAGCGGCGGTGTCGGTGCCGTGGGGAGTGCCGAAGAGCCGCTCGAACTGCGCCGGGCCGAGCTGGTCAGCCTGGGGCAGGAACCCGAAGATCCCGCCGCCGTCGTTGTCCACCACGACGATCGTCATCTCCAGGCGGCGCTGACGCAGCGCCGTTAGTGAACTGACGTCGTGCAGGAAGGCCACGTCGCCGGTGAGCAGCACGGTTGGGCGTCCGCCGGCAGCCGCAATGCCGACTGCGGTGGAAGTGATCCCGTCGATCCCGTTGGCGCCCCTGTTGGCGTAGACGTGCACGTCCGAGCGTGCGCCTGCGAACCATTCGAGGTCGCGCACGGGCATCGACGACGACACCATGAGGTTGCCGCCCGACGGGACGGCGTCGAACACGTCCAGCGCCACGGTCGGCTCACTGGCACGCCCCCCGCCCCGGTCCGCCGCCAACGCAACCGCCTCGCGGGCGATCGACTCGGCCTCGACCCAGCCACTCCGCCACCCGACGGGGGCCGGCGCCGGTGAGGCTGCGAGCAACGAGCGCGCCGCATCGGAGGGGTTGACCGCGAACGTGGCGCTCAGCACCCGGTCCGGGTCGGGGCATCGCCCGAAACGGTCGAAACCGAACTGCGTCGGTGTTGATGTGGCCAGGAACTGAGCGGTGACCTTCGAGCTGAGCAGGCCTCCCAGCCGCACCACGACCTCCGGGCGGTGCTCGTCGGCGAAACCAGGGTGGCGAAGCAGCAGGTCGGAGGTGGTGACGAGTCCGTCGCGGGGCACCCGCATGCCCGAGGGTGCATCGGCCAGCACCGGCCAGCGGAGCACGTCAGCGAGTTCCCACAGGGCCGCCGTCTCCGCCTCGTCGGCTGCGGCTCGGACGCCGGCGACGATCAGGCCGCGACGCCCGGCGAGCGCTTCAGCAAGGCGGGCGACGTCTTCATCGATGAGCACCCAGGGCGACCCCTTCACCGACCGTTCCACCGGTTCGCGCTCTGGTGGCAACTCGCCCACAGCACCGGACAGCGGCTCGCGGAAGGCAAGGTCGAGGTGCACCGGGCCGGGCAGATTGCCCTCGGCACGGTCCAGCGCATCTCGCGCAAGGTCGCGCCACCAGGGGGCTCCGCCCGCTGTCGGTGGACCGGGCTCGCAATACCAACGGGGGGCCTTGCCGTAGAGGTCTCGCTGGTTGATGGTCTGTGGCGCCAGCACACCTTGCAGCTCGGGCGGACGGTCAGCGGTGACCACGATTAGCGGCACGGCGGCCAGGTCGGCCTCGACCACGGCCGCATGGAAGTGCACTGCGGCGGTCCCGCTGGTGCAGGCAAGAATCGAGGGGCGACCGGTCGCCAGCGCCATGCCGAGGGCGGTGAAGCCCGCCGAGCGCTCATCATGGACCAGGTGCAGGCGGACCCGGTCATCGTCATCGAGGGCCACCGTGATCGGTGTGCTTCGCGAGCCCGGAGAAACCACAGCGTGTCGCACGCCAGCCCGCACCCACTCATCCACGAGGGTCGCGCAGAAGGTGGCGGCCACGGCACCGTCGTCGTCGCCAGACGCGCCCGTCGGGCCAGCTCGTGCGCCGGGTGGCACGCCTCCGTGCGGCACCCCTCGGGATATCTGATCGTCCATGGAGCGCCACAGCCTACGGTGGGTTGTCGTGACTGACGATCCCGCCCGCGGTGCACCGATGACACCACTGGTCCTGCTGCACGGGTTCACCCAGACCGGCGAATGCCTCGGCCCCTTGGCCAGGTCCCTCGCACAGGATCGCGAGGTGCTGCTTCCCGACCTCGGCGGCCACGGCTCGGCGGCGGCACTTGCCGGTCTGGACTGCGCCGGCAATGCCGACATGGTTGCAGCGCAGGTGCCGCTCGCCGACTGGTTCGGCTACTCGATGGGCGGGCGCACGGCATTGCACGCAGCGCTCGACCACCCGGGCGCCGTGCGACGACTCGTGCTGTTGGGGGCCACGGCCGGCATCCGCGACGAGCACGAACGAGCTGAACGCGCCGCCACCGACGAGAGCCGGGCCCGACGCGTGGAGTCCGAAGGCGTGCAACGTTTCTGCGCCGAGTGGCTCGAGGCCGCGATGTTCGCCCAGCTGCCCGAGTGGGCGCGATTCGAGCGTGAGCGAACCAGCAACACCCCTGAGGGTCTCGCAGGCTCGCTCCGCAACGCCGGTACCGGGTCGATGGTGCCGGTGTGGGACAGGCTCGCCGAGCTGACCATGCCGGTGCTCTGTCTGGCGGGAGGCGACGACAGCAAGTTCGCCGAGACCGCCGAGGAGATGGCCGACGCCATCGGGGCCAATGCGGAGTTCTGCACAATCGCCGGCGCCGGACATGCCGCGCACCTGGAACGGCCGGACGACACGACCGGGGTCGTGCGCCGATTCCTCGATTCCTGACGCGGACCCGGACGGCGTCAGGTGGTTGCGATCACAAGCCCGACGGCTGCCAGGACCCCGTACGCGAGCTGCACACGACCAGTGTCGACCAGTACGGGCACGAGCGCCGGGCCACGTGCACCTGACAGGACCGCCAGCACCGGGCGCCGAGCGGGGACCACGGTCACGAGCGCGACCCCCACCACCGGCGACGATCCTGCCGCCACCATCAACGGCACCGCCAGGAATGCGGCCACCAGCAGGCCGGCGTAGAGGCCCCGGGTTGCCTGATCGCCGATCTTCACCGCCAACGTGCGCTTGCCGGCCTCGGTGTCGCCGGGAATGTCGCGCAGGTTGTTGACCACCAGCAGCGCCGTGGCGAGGCAACCCATCGCGATCCCGGCCACCACCGAGACGCCGGCGATCTGCTCGGTCTGCACGAAAGCGGACCCGACGGTGGCCACGAGGCCGAAGAACACGAACACGAAGAGCTCTCCGAGGCCCGCATATCCATAGGGCCGTGGGCCCCCGGTGTAGAACCAGCCGGCCGCAACGGCTGCGACACCCACGAGTGCCAGTCGCCAGTCGACGAACAGCACGAGTGGCGCGCCCGCAGCGAGGGTTAGCGCGAAGCACACCAGCATCGCCCGCTTCACTGCGCCCGGTGATGCCATCGAGTCCCCGACCAGCCGGGGCGGACCAACGCGCGCCCCGGGGTCGTCGGTGCCCCTGATCCCGTCGGAGTAGTCGTTTGCGTAGTTGGTCGCCACCTGCACGAACAACGCAACTGCGAGAGCACAGGCGAAGCGCCACCAGATCACACCCGCCAGGCCCTCCGAGGATCCGCCATCACCAACTGCGGCGGCTGCGCCCACGATCACCGGGGCCACG
Source organism: Actinomycetes bacterium (assembly GCA_024222295.1). NCBI lineage: Bacteria > Bacillati > Actinomycetota > Actinomycetes > Actinomycetes bacterium. The sequence continues at coordinate 198,741 of JAAEPF010000051.1, read as the reverse complement.
GCTGCGGGCAGGGTGCGAGGCCGGGCGCCCACCAGCCAGACACGCCATCCGGTCGGGAGGTCGGCGCGCTCGGGGCCGGAGGAACCGTGGGCGGTGGGCGACATGCGGCGCCGATGCTACCGATCGGTGCCGCGCTGCGGCACTCTGGTGGCGATGCACGAACTCGTCGCGGTGGACCTGCGGCCCGGAAAGGCCTTCATCGAAACGCTGGCGCGTGCGTGGGAGGCGGGCGATGCCGTGCTCCCCTTGCAGCAGGAAGCCCCCCTGTCGTATCGCCGGGGAGTTGCCGAGTCGCTGGGCGCCACGAGATGGGTCGACTCCTCAGGCGAGCAAACTCTGCCCGGTGGATGGCCGGTCGGCCAGGGCGATGCCCTGGTGGTCGCCACGAGCGGCACCACCGGCCACCCGAAGGGCGCTGTGCTCACCCACGACGCGGTCTCCTCCGCAGCATTCGCCACATCGACCGCGCTGGGCGTCGCCCCCGACGTGCACTGGCTCTGCTGCCTGCCCCTGTCGCACGTGGCAGGCCTGTCGATCATCACCAGGTCGTGGCAGACGGGTGCGGGCCTCACGGTCCACGATGGGCTCGACCCGGCTGCGGTCGATGACGCAGCCCGCAGTGGCGCCACCCACGTGTCGCTGGTCCCCACCGCACTCGGCCGCATCGACGCCACGCTCTGGCGGCGGATCCTGCTCGGCGGCTCCGCTGTGCCCGAAGACCGGCCCCCCAACGCTGTGGCCGGGTACGGGATGACCGAGACTTACGGTGGCGTCGTCTACGACGGCCTCCCGCTTCCGGGCGTGGAGTTGCGGATCCAGGACGCCGGGTCCCGGGCGCCGGGCGCATCCGGGCCGATCGAGCTGCGCACTGCCAGCCTGCTGCGCTGCTACCGAGACGGCTCCGTGCCGATGGATGCCGACGGTTGGTACCCAACCGGTGACATCGGCTCGGTGGACCCCGCAGATGGCCGCCTCAGCGTCGAGGGGCGCGGCGATGACCTGATCATCACCGGCGGCGAGAAGGTGTGGCCCGAGCCGGTCGAGAAGCGCCTGGAACTGCACCCGGACATCGCCGAGGCAGGCGTGTACGGCAGGCCCGACGACGAGTGGGGTGCCCGGGTGTGCGCGTGGGTGGTGCCTGCCGATGCGGGCGTGGTGCCATCCCTGGACGAACTCCGCGACTGGGTTCGGTCGACCTTGCCCACGTCGGCCGCCCCCAAGGAAGTGCTGGCGGTCGCTTCGCTCCCACGGACCTCGCTGGGCAAGCTCAGGCGTTCTAGCCTTGCGGTGTCGGTCAGTGACGACGACGAGAAGCAGGGCGGTGCTGATGGTGGCTGAGGCGGATCGGAGCGAGCGGGGGTTCGTGGCACGCTTCGACCACGTCGCGCTCGCCCTGCACCGCATGACCGATGCCTGGCCGAGCCTGGCCGAGGCACTCGGCGGACGCTTCGTCTCCCATGGCCAGGTCCCCGGCTACAGCTGGCTGCAGCTCCGCTACGCGAGCGGCTTCACCGTCGAGACGCTGCACCCGGAGCAGATCCCTGATGATGTCAACCCGGACATGCCGCCCAATCCCCACCGCTCTGCCCAGGGGGGAGAGTTCGTGCGGCGATTCCTCGACCGTCACGGACCCGGCGTGCACCACATCACGTTCGTCGTTGATGACCTCGACGCGGCCATGACGTCGATGGCCGGCGCCGGACTCGAGCCCGCAGCGGTGGAACGCTCGGATCCGGAATGGCAGGAGGTCCTGTATGCCCCACACCAGGCCCATGGTGTGATGCTTCAACTGGCGCAGACCGATGGCTCCGGCCTCGTCGCGGGCGACCCGCCCGAGGGGTTCCCCGAACTCGGATACGACCACCCGATCGCCGGATTCGGCCGTGTGGTCCACGCCGTTGTCGACCTCGAAGGGGCCGTCTCGCTGTTTCGCGACGCCCTCGGCGGAAAGATCACCTCGACCGGTGCCGCCGTCGACGGCAACCACTGGGTCGAGCTGGGCTGGGAAGGGCCAGGCCGGCTGCGCCTGCTCGAGGCGGCCAGCGACGAGATGGCCGAATTCGTCGGTGGCCGTGCGGGCCGGGTGCGCCACCTCTACTTCAATTTCGACGATCCGGCGCTGTTGCCCGGAGCGCGCAGGGTTGCAGAAGGTCGCTGGGTGGTCGACAGCGACGACAGCCTGGGCATACGGATCGTGATCTCGTCCGCGTTGCGCTGAACGGCACCGAGCGAGTCAGCCCGGAACCGCTGAGTCAGCCGGCGAAGGCCAGTGACGCCTCTGTGCCCCCGGTGCTGGTCGTCTGACCTGCCACCGAACTGGGCACGGTGGACGTGGTGTTGTCGACCCTGGTCGTCGTGGAGCCCTCCACCGACGTGGGGACCGTCGTGGAGGTGGAAGACGTCGACGTCGAGGACGTGCTCGACGTGGAGCTGGTCGACGACGTGGAACTCGTCGTCGAGCTCGTGCTGGTGGTGGTGGTCTGGCATCCCTCACCCCCACCGAGGTACTGCACGGCTGAGCCATTGCTGCCGAGTATGTCGTCGGCGGGGAACAGCAGGCCACCGTGGTACGGACCCCACGGAGCAATGGTCGGCGGCGTCGGCGGCAGGTTCAGGTCGAACTGGGTCCGCCAGCCACAGACCTTGAGCCACTTGATCGTGGTGACGCCCGGCTCCGAGAACGTGATGGTGACCTTTTCGGCGAGCGTCTGGGGCCACTGGAACGGCCAGTCGGGCATGTTCCAGATCACCGCGTCGGCCTCGATGGGTGAGCACAACGGTACCGGGGTGGTGACAACGATCTCGAAGTACCCAGGGTGCATCTTGCGGGTCCACTGCATGGAGCCGCGGCCCCCGCACTCCACTTCGTCTCCGACCTGCACCAGTTCCTCGGTCACCTCGATGTGGTCGGTGTTGCCCGAGGTCAGCGCGCCGGCGCCCGGTACGGCGGCCACGGCAAGCGCAGTCGCAGCGAGCACCAATAGAAGTGGACGTACTCCACCGGTCGACCCACGAATCATTGCCTTCCCCCCCCTCGTGACGCCACTGGAGCATATCCGATGGACGTCCACCGCAGCTGCTTTCAGACGGGTATTTCCCAACAGCGCTCGGCGAGCGCTCGCTCGCGCCCGCCCACCGGACCGCTCAGAGCAACATGCCGCCGTCGACCACGAGCGTCGTGCCGGTCACCCAGGAAGCGGCGTCGGACGCGAGGAACACCGCACCATCGGCAATGTCCTCGGGCTCGCCGAGGCGCGCCAGGGGCACGATCTGTGACATCGCGTCCTCGTTGTCCTGCCACAGGGCACGTGCCATGTCGGTCTTCACCAAACCCGGAGCTATCCCGTTGACCCGCACCCCCGGCGCCAACTCCTTGGCGAGCGACTTCGTCAGGTGGACGAGGGCTGCCTTGGTGACGTTGTAGTGCCCGATGGAGGTCTCCACGCTCATGGCTCCGATGGACGCCACGTTGATGATCGACCCGCCGTGCTCCTGCATCCACTCACGCCACGCGCACTGGGCCCACACGAAGGCGCCGCGCAGGTTGACGTCGTAGGTCTTGTCGAGCCGCGGCAGGTCGATCTCGATCATCTTGCCCATGTACGGGTTCGTGGCGGCGTTGTTGACCAGGATGTCAACCCCACCGAGCTCCTCGACCGTGGCGGCCACACAGGCCGCGGCCGCCTCGGGGTCGCCCGCGTTGGCTGCGAACGTGGCGAGCCGCGCGCCGGGCACCTCCGAGCGAATTGCTGCAGCCGCCTCGTCGATCGCATCCTGCTTGCGCGACGACAGCATCACCTTCGCACCACTCGCCGCGAATGCCAATGCAATCGCGCGACCGATCCCGCGCGAGGCGCCGGTCACCAGCGCCGTCTTGCCGTCCAGTCGGAGTTCCACAGGGCCGCCCTTCGCGTGTCGATCACCCCGGGGTCGGGGCCAGCGCGAGACGCTAGCCGGACGACCCGCGCGTGAAGTCGACCAACGCAGCCGGCACCTCGACTCCTTCGGTCCCGTCCATCGCGGTCACGGGCCGGCCCCACTGCTGCTGAAGCGGGATCGTGCCCGCCCACCATGGCCCGCCGACGTCCTCCGGCTCGTCCACGGGGTCACCGGCACGCACCTTGGCCGAGGCTTCGTCCAGGCCGACTGCGAGCACGAGCGTGCGACGGATCTCAGCATCGTTCGGCGGGCGACCGTGGCCCCATGCGGGTGCCACGTGTTCGCAAACCGCCCGCAGGGCCGCCAACTTCTCGTCGCGGTCCCGCACCTCGCGCGGCATCCCGACCACCACTGCACAGCGGTAGTTCATCGAGTTGTGGAACGGGCTGCGAGCCACCACCAGGCCGTCGAGCTCGGTGAAGGTGGCACACATGCCGCCCCCGAGCGCGGCGCGCAGCATGGCGTTGGCGAGCGCCCCGTGCACGTAGAGCACATCGTCGATGCGCCCATGGGCCATCGGCAACGCGATCGGGCCCCGGTCGGTGTTCACCGCCACGTGGCAGATCGGCGTGGCGTCGATGATCGAGCGGACCACTTCGGGGTCGTACTCGGCGCGACTGGCCCCCCGCCTCACGGTTGTGCGCTCGGTTGGACCCGGATTGTGGCTGGCCATCGTCGCACCATGGCACGGTTGCGCAGGAGCGGCACGCCAATTGCAGCGCTCGATCGTTGGCTACCGTGCGGCGATGACCAACCGTCTGGCCGACCAGACATCCCCGTACCTTCGCCAGCACGCCCACAACCCGGTGCACTGGCTGCCCTGGGGGGACGAGGCCTTCGAACAGGCCCGCGATCGCGATGTGCCCGTGCTCCTGTCGGTGGGCTATTCCAGCTGCCACTGGTGCCACGTGATGGCACACGAGTCGTTCGAGGATCCCGACGTTGCGGCCGTGATGAACCAGTGGTTCGTGTGCATCAAGGTCGACCGCGAGGAGCGACCCGACGTCGACTCGGTGTACATGGACGCGACCCAGGCCCTGACCGGCCGCGGTGGGTGGCCGATGACCGTCTTCATGGATGCCGACGGCCGACCGTTCTACTGCGGCACCTACTTCCCACCCACGCGCCGGGGAGGCATGCCGGGGTTCGTGGAGCTCATGGAGGCCGTCCACGAGGCCTGGACGGAGCGGCGCGACGATCTGGCCGAGCAGGCCGGCCGCATCACCCAGGCGTTGGGGCGCGGCCTGCGCCGGCCGGATGCAGCGGAGACCGGCACGGCAACACTCGAGCAGGCCGCGGAGCGTCTCCTGGCAGCCAACGACGCCGAGTGGGGCGGTTTCGGGTCGGCTCCCAAGTTCCCCCAAGCCCTCTCACTCGACTTCCTGATGGTGCACCACGCCCGAACGAACTCCGCTGCGGCATGGATCGCCATCACCACCACCCTCGACGCGATGGCATCCGGCGGGATGGTGGACCTCATCGGTGGCGGCTTCTCGCGCTATTCGGTAGATGAGCGCTGGCTGGTGCCGCACTTCGAGAAGATGCTCTACGACAACGCTCTGTTGCTCGGCACCTACGCACGAGCGGCCGCGGTGGCAGCGGCGCTGGGCGATACAGGCTCCGCAGCGCGCTACAGCCAGGTTGCAGAGGAGATCGTGGGCTACGTGACGCGAGACCTCTCGCACCCCGACGGCGGCCGCTTCAGCGCCGAGGACGCCGACAGCCTGCCTTCACCCGGATCCACCCATGCCGAGGAAGGCGCCTTCTACACCTTCGACCCCGTCGAGGTGGCCGGCATGCTCGCCGCACAGGGACGCGGGGACCTCACCGACGAGGCGCTCTCGTGGTGGGGAATCACCCCAGAGGGCAATTTCGAAGGTCGCTCGATCCCCAACCGGCTGCACGCCCGCGGGAACCTGCGACGCCCGGCCGACATCGAGGCGGCACGCCTGGCCTTGCTCGAGGCGCGATCGCGCCGGCCGCGGCCGGGTCTCGACGACAAGGTTCTCACCGAATGGAACGCCCTGTGGATCGATGCCCTCGCATCGGCCGGCATGCTGCTGGGCCGCGAGGACTGGATCGACGACGCCGGGCGAACGGCCCGGTTCCTCACGGATCACCTGCGCGACCCCAAAGGGCGTTGGCTTCGGTCGTGGCAGGGTTCGGGCCAACACGGCCAGGCCCGGCACCGGGCCTATGGGTCCGACCTGGCGGCGCTGGCGAAGTGCTTCGTCACCCTGTACTCGGCCACCGGGTCGAGGGCCTGGCTGGATGCCGCAGCTGCAGCCACCGACGACCTGCTGGCGCACTACGAGGACCCGGACGGCGGGATCTTCACCACCGCCGACGATGCCGAAGAACTACTCGTCCGACCGCGTGAGACCACCGACGGAGCCACTCCGTCAGCTTCGAGCACCGCCGCCGTGGTCCTCACCGAACTGGCAGCGCTCACGGGCGACTCCCGCTACACCGCCGCCGCGGAGCGAATACTGGAGGCGCTGTCGCCGGTGGCGGTCGAGGCCCCTCTGGCGTTCGGACGTCTGCTGTGCGCGCTCGACATGGCCACGAACGGCGTAACCGAAGTCGTCGTGACCGGCGACCGTGAAGACCTCGTGCGCACCGCACAGCGGACCTGGTCCCCCGCCACCGTGCTGGCCTGGGGTGAGCCCGGGACGGGTCCGCTGTGGGAAGGCCGATCCGAGACGGGGGCAGGTGGGCGCGCATACGTGTGCCACGACCACGTGTGTGACTCGCCGGTCGGCGACCCGGCCGAGCTGGCCGCCTTGCTGGTTCCAGCCCACTGAGCGGGCTGGAACCACTTGCGGGACCCGCGGGGCCCAAGAGCCTCAGTCGGGCTTGGCCGCCATCGCCGCTGCGAGCGCCTTGGCCTCTTCCTCGGTCTTGGGCACATCCAGGAACGGCTCGTCCTCGCGGTCGAGCATTCCCTTTGACACCCAGCCCCGCTTGTCGGCCCACACCACCAACGGCGGCAGGACCACGAGGGCCGACAGGAGCGCAACGCTCACGTTGATCGCCACAGTGATGCCGAAGTCCCGCAGCAGCGGAAGCGACGACAGTGCGATGACCGCGACACCGGCCATGGTCGTGAGTGCCGAGACCACGAATGCCCGGCCAGTGCGCGCACCGGCCGCGTCGATGGCCTGTTGTGGTTCGAGACCCCTGCGGCGCTCCTCGAGGTACCTGTACAGGATCAGGGTCGTGAACTCGGTACACGCCGCGACCACCAGCGGGCCACCCACGGCGGTCATGGGCGACAGCTTGAAGCCGCCGAAGTAGGCCACCAGTGAGGCCGTGCCGACTGCGATCAACACCGGCACCAGAGCCAGCAGCGAGCGCACCACGGAGCGCATCGCGATTGTCAGCCAGATGAACACGAGGGCCAGCGCCAGGTAGGTGAGAAAGATCCGGCCCTCGGTCAGGTTGTCGAGCAGTCCGATGCCCACCACGGCCAGACCCGAAGGCGTGACCCGCACACCGTCGGGCGGCGTCGAGTTCTCGCGCAGGTCCTCCACGAGCGGCCCGCGTTCCTCGAGGGAACCTTCAGCGGTCAGCATGATGATGTTCATCGCATCACCGTCCGGTGACGCGGTACTCAGCTGGATGCCCTCCGGGGCGAGGTCCCAGGCGGCCTGGACCGAGGCAGCCGACGGCGAGACATGGGCCGCACCCGGCACGTCCATGAGGTCGGACACTGTGCCGACGATCCCCGAGCCGACTATCAGTTCGTCGTCGTACTCCTCGAGCGTTTCGATCGTCAGCTGATCGATGTACTCGACGGTTTCGTCGGTGTACAGCGACTCACCGGCGTCCGACACCACATAGACGCCGACCTCCGAGCTTCCGCCGATCTCCTCTTCGAGAGTCGTGATGTTGCGGATCACCTCGGTGTCCTGGTCGACCCAGCGGATCGGGTCGGTCTGGATGTCTATGTGCTCCTCGGCGAGCACACCACCGGTGAAGATTCCGGCCGCGGCGATCATGAGGATGACGGCGAGGCCGGCGGGCAGACGGCCCAGGCCGTTCACGAACCGGGCCAACCAGCCGTCGGTCCAGCTCTTCCCATGGGTGGGCCGCTTGTACTCGCGGATGCCCAGGATCGCGAGCGGGTTCACGATCGACGAGATACAAATGGCGACGATGCCAACCGCCAGCAACAGTCCGAAATCGCGGATCATCGGGGTCTTCGAGGCAAGGATCGCGAGGAACGCCAGCACGGCGTTGGCCGTGACCACGAGCATCGGACCACCGAGCTTGCGGGCAGCCTCCTGGATCGGATGTGCAGTGCGGTCGATGATCACCTCCTCCTCGATCCGGGAATGCATCTGGATCGCGTAGTCGATGCCGACACCGAGCATCACCGGCAGGCCGGCGATGGTCACCAGCGTGAGAGGGATCCCCGCGTATCCGGTGACGCCGAACGCCCAGATGACACCAACGGTCACCACAGCGAGCGGCAGGAGCCGCCATCGGACGTTGAAGAAGATGATGAGGATCAGCGCCATGACCGCCAGCGCTATGCCGCCGAGGGTCAGCATGCCTCCGCGCAGGTAGTCGTTGATGTCCTTGAGCAGCACCGGCGCACCGGTCGTCACCACCTCGGCGTTGTCGAACGTGTAGCCCTCGGCCGCGGCCACGACGGCGTCCGAGGTCTCCCCCTCCTCCTCGATGGACTGGTTGCCCTTCAGCCGGGTGATCGACATCGCATGCGTGTCATCGGGGAAGAACGGGAGAAGGGCCTTGCGGATCTCACCACCGCCGCCGGGGTTCTCGGTCTCATAGAGGAGGAACTTCACATAGTCGGGATTGGAGAGCGTCGGTCCACCGTTCTCAGTGGCCGCCGCGAGGCGAAGCGAGGTCTCTTCCACGTAGGTGTTGCGCAGGATGGCGTCGTCGCACGCCGGATCGACGCCCGATGCCTCGGATGTGTCGGGTGGCAGAGGGTCCGGGCAGGTGGCGCCCGCGGCGGCGGCCTCGGCCTTCGCGACCTCCACGCTTTCGATCAGAGCCCCGGTTGCGGCGGCCTCGAGCGCCCGGACGAACACCGAGCACTCCGGATTCTGAGCATTGGCAGGGTCGTCGCATCCCTGCACGGGCGCGACGACGAGATCACTCGAGAAGTCGAGTGCCGCGATCGGGTCGATCAGACCGAGCACGCCGGGGATCTCGTTGATCTCGTCGGCCACCGAGCGCATGGTCTCCTCGCCGCCGTCTGCGAACAGCTCATCGACGTATGAGCCCTCGTTCATCGAGAAGACGCTGATCATCGCCTGGCCACCGAACAGCTCCTGGTACGCGACGTTGTCGGTGTAGACCTGCTCGTCCGCGTTGAGGTAGCTGTCCTGACCTGTCGCGAAATCGAGGTTGGTGATGCCATACCCCAACCCGAGCGTGAGGATCAGTCCGACCAGTGTCACCACGCCGGCTCGCTTGCCCAGATTGACGGCAAGCCATGACCAGAATCGCTGCATCCCGTGCACCCCCGTTTGAACGTTTGCGCACCCGTCGGCGCGCGGACGCCATGAAACCTACTGCGCCCAGACGCGGTGCAACTACCGCTCGTGCATTCCGACGCAGGTGTGTGTCAGCCCGAACGCCCGCTCACCAGCGGCCGCGGTGCAGGATCTCACCGACGACCGGGCGGCCGCGCCCGGCGGACTTCGAACGGCTCCGCTCACCCACTGCCCGTCGGCCGACCGCAATGGTGCCGACGCTGCGGTGCCCCTGGGGCACTCCGAGTGCGTCCGCCACGGCCTGCTCGTGGCCGAACTGGCCGAACAGGAGCGACCCGAGGCCCAGCGTCTCGGCCGCCAAGAGCACCGCCATCACCGCGGCGCCTCCGTCCACGTACCAGTAGGGAACCGCCCAGTCGCCAGGATCGTCGCCGAGACCGCTGTGGGCCTTGTCCGGTTCGGAGTATCGACGCACGTAGGCACCCGGCTCCACGTACGCCACCAGTAGCATCGGGGCCCGGAGCAGTCCGGGCCACCGGAAGCCGTCACGGCGGTGCTGTGCCAGGGTCGTGTCCCAGTAGAGGGAGGTCTGCGGGCCCTCCAGCACCACGAAGTCGAGCGCATGGGTGTTGCCGGCCGCAGGGGCACGCGTAGCGGCGTCCACCAGCGACTCCGCAGTACCCGAAGCGAGTGTGGTCGCCTCAAAGTCCCGGCACATCCGCCGGCTCGCGAGGACCTCGGTGAACGTCCGGTCCACCGTGTCTCCGATCAGTGGATGGCCGACTCAGCCGTACTTGACGAGGTCTTCGGCCATGATCCAGCCGAAGGCCACGAGGCAGTCGCCACGACTGTGGTCGAGCTCACCGAACAGCCCCTCGACTTCCCTGTCGATCTTCTCGGGCTTGGCGCTCTCGTGATCGAGTACGTGGGGCAGGTTGCCGTCGCCGACGATCGAGAAGCTCTTGTCCTGGTAGGCCCCGGACTCGATGCCGAACCGCTTCGCGAGCCTGCGCCCCCATGCTCGCTCCTCACCGCTGGCCATGTAGCCGGGGCGGGGAACGATGCCGGTCAGCGCCTTGCAGGCCTCGAAGGCGCCGGCATTGCACAGGCGTGTGCCCAACAGCACGTCTTCGTCGGGGAACGCCATCAGCGCACGGCGGAAGTTGTCCGCAACGATGCCCTTGAGTGCCGCATCACGGCGCGAATGGCGCTTCACGGCACCGAGGCCGATCAGTACGCAGGGCGTGCCACCGATGCGCTCCAGCGTGGAGAACGAGAATCCACGCAGATTGTTGCCGTCTCGGGCCAGGGTGACGAGGACCCACTCCTCGGCCTGCTTGTTGAGGAGGCCGATCTCGTGGGAGACACCTGCCTCGGCACAGAGATCGGCCATCTCGGCCAACTCGGCGTCACCCAGTGCCGTGCAGTCCTTCGTTGTCACGTCCAGCGCCATGCTGCTCCCCTGGGACGTCGGAATGGTCCTACAAGTTCACTAGGTCCGAGCGGCGAGTGCAACTCGGGGCCCGCCCTACATGACGATGGCGTCAGCTCCGAGCAACACCCGCAGTTCGCCCACGAGGCCGCCCTGGGTGCTCACACGGAAGTCATCGGGCAACCTCAGCACCTGCTTGTCACCCAGCAGGATGTGCACCTCTGATTCGCCGGGGAAGTCGCCGAACAGCTCCTTGAGGCGGTCCAGGGTCTCGGCGTCGAGGCGGTTGGGTTGAAGGTGCAGCCGCAGCGGTGGGGTCTCGTCGATCACCGGATCGAAGATCTCGATGTCCCCCGCCACGAGATTGGGGGTGTCGTCGCGGCGGTTGATCCGACCACCGAGCAACACCACGACGTCTTCTTCGAGCATGTGCCCGATGGCGGCCATCGTCTTGGGAAACACCATCACCTCGATGGAACCCTGCAGGTCCTCGAGGGTGAACACGGCCATCAGGTCGCCCTTCTTGGTCCACTTGCGCTGCAAACCCGTGATCACACCTCCGACGGTGCGGCGGGCGCCGTCCTCCAGTTCGGCCAGCTCGCTGACCGGGCAGTCGGCCTTGCGGGCGATGAGGCGCTCGAGTCCGAACAGCGGGTGGTCCGACACATACAGCCCGAGCATCTCCTTTTCGTGAACGAGCCGTTCCTTCTTGGCGAAGTCGACACCGGGGATGGCAGGGCGCTCGTCGAATGCGGGGCCGTCATCGCTGGCTCCGAAGAGCGACTGAACTCCCATGTCGTGCTCGCGGCGACGCGCCATGGTGGCGTCCACGATCGGCTCGAAGACCTGGCTGAGCCCCATGCGGGGATGACCGAGCGAGTCGAACGCTCCCGCCTTGATCAGCGACTCCACGGCACGCCTGTTGAGCACCGAGGTGTCCACTCGCTCGCAGAAGTCGAAGAAGTCAACGAAGTTGCCGTTGGCGTCTCGCTCCTGCACGATCAGCTCCACGAGTCCCTCACCCACGTTGCGCACCGCGGAGAGTCCGAAGTGGATGATCGGGGCCTCGGGATCGGCCACGTCGGGCGTGAAGTCGGACTCCGAGGCATTGATGTCGGGAACCACGACCTCGATACCCATCGAGCGACACTCGGCCAGGTAGACGGCGGCCTTCTCCAGGCTGGCCTTGACCGACGTGAGCAACGCGGAGAGGTACTCGGGGCCGTAGTTCGCCTTGAGGTAGGCGGTCTGGTAAGCCACGAAGCCGTAGCCGTAGGCGTGGCTGCGGTTGAACGCATAGTCGGCGAACGGCTCGATTATGTCGAACCACTTGTTGCCCAGCGCCTCGCCGTAGCCACTGGCCTCGCAGCCCTCCACGAACTTGACCCGTTCTCGGGCCAGAATCTCACGGGACTTCTTCCCACAGGCCTTCCTGAGCAGGTCCGCATCCGCCAGTGAATAGCCCGCGAATCGTTGCGCGACTCGCATCATCGATTCCTGGTAGATCATCAGGCCCCAGGTGGCTCCGAGTGCGTCCTCGGCATCGGGATGGAGGTACTCGACCTCCTGGCGGCCGTTCTTGCGGTCCGCGTAGTCGGTGTGCATGTTGGCCGCCATCGGACCCGGCCGGTACAGCGCCACGAGCGCCGCGACATCTTCGAACTCGGTCGGTGCGAGTGACTTGATGAGGGCGCGCATCGGCCCACCCTCGAGCTGGAACACACCGATCGTCTCAGCACTGCGCAGCAGCTCGTAGGTCGGCCCATCGGCGAGGTCGACCGCGTCGATGTCGACGTCTTCGCCACGGGTGATGCGGATCAGGTCGAGCGTGTCGGTGATGACATCGAGGTTGCGCAGACCGAGGAAGTCCATCTTGAGCAGGCCGAGCTCCTCCACGCCGCCCATCTCGTACTGGGTGACCACCGGCGCGTCCTCCGGCACCTGACCCGACTCGGGCTTGCGCTGGATCGGCAGGTACTCGGTGAGCGGCTCCTTGGTGATCACCACTGCAGCTGCGTGGATTCCGTCCTGGCGGCGCAGGCCCTCGAGGCCCTTTGCGACGTCGATCACCTGGCGCGATTCCGGGTCGACCTCGTACATGTCGCGCAGTTCTGCAGCCATCTTATAGCCGTCTTCGTACTTCTCGGTCTTCTCCAGGCAGGCCTTCAGCGGTGTGTCGCGGCCCATTATCAGCGGCGGCATGGCCTTGGCGATGCGGTCACCCACAGCCCACGGATGGCCGAGCACGCGTGCCGCGTCGCGCACGGCGGCCCGCGCCTTGATGGTGGAGAACGTGACGATCTGCGCCACGTGGTCGCGGCCGTAGCGCTCGGCGGCGTAGCGGATCATCTCGTCGCGGTAGCGGGAGTCGAAGTCCATGTCGATGTCCGGCATCGACACGCGCGCGGGGTTGAGGAATCGCTCGAACAGCAGGTCGTAGCGGATCGGATCCAGGTCGGTGATCCAGAGGCAGTACGCGACCGCGCATCCAGCGGCGGAGCCGCGGCCGGGACCGACGCGGATGTTGGCGTCGCGGGCGTGCTTGATGAGGTCCCAGGTGATCAGGAAGTAGGAGCTGAAACCCATGTCGCCGATGGTCTTCAGCTCGAACGCCAGCCTCTCCACCACCTCGTCGGGCAGCCGGTCACCCCACCGCTTGCGCGCCCCCTCGAAAGTGAGGTGCTCAAGGTACTCCGCGTCGTTGGCGAACCCCTCCGGCAGCGGGAAGTTGGGTAGCTGGGGCTTGCCGAACTCGATTTCGACGTTGCACCGCTCGGCGATCCACAACGTGTTGTCGCATGCCGAGCGAACCTCGTCGAACAAGGCACGCATCTCGCGTGCGGACTTCAGGTAGTGATGGTCGCCATGAAACTTGAATCGGTCCGGGTCGCTCATGAGCGACCCCGTCTGCACACACAGAAGGGCGTCGTGGGCCACGGCGTCACCCTGGTGCACATAGTGGCTGTCGTTGGTGGCCAGCAATGGCGCACCGATGCGGCGGGCGATCTCGAGTAGCTGCGGGTTGGTTCGGTGCTGTTCGGGGATGCCGTGGTCCTGCAGCTCCACGAAGAGGTTGTCGCGCCCGAAGATGTCCTGCAGACGTGCGGCCTTTTCCAGCGCCGGGTCGAACCCCTCGTTCATGAGTGACTGCAGCACGTGGCCGCCGAGACAGCCGGTGGTCGCGATCACTCCGTGATGGTGGGCCTCGAGTAGCTCCCAGTCGATGCGAGGCTTGTAGTAGTAGCCCTCGAGGTATGCCCGCGATGCGAGCTGGATCAGGTTCTTGTAGCCGGTGTTGTCTTCCGCCAGCAGGGTGAGGTGGTAGTAGAGCTTGCGGCCGCCCTCCACCTCGCCGCCGGAATCATCGACCTTGCCGCGGCGCGGTGGCCGCTCCGAACGGGCGTCGTGGGCCATGTAGGCCTCGGTGCCGATGATCGGCTTGACCCCCTGGTCCTTGCACTCCTTGTAGAAGGGCAGGACGCCGTACATGTTGCCGTGATCGGTGATGCCCATCGCCGGCTGGCCATCGGTGACTGCGGAGTTGACGATGTCGCCGATGCGGGCCGCACCGTCGAGCATCGAGTACTCGGTGTGTTGGTGTAGGTGGACGAAGGAGTCCGGCAAGCCCGATCACGCTCCCCGGCGGAATGACTGGCGGAACAGGGACAACTGGCGGTGGTGAATCACACCACTGTCATTCCGCCGAGTATCGCGCGATCCTGTGACACCGCGCGCCGCATGGGGCGACTGATTCGGCGGATCCGGCTCGCCAACCGCCCATTGCCCTGCTCAGAGGTAGCCCGGGCCGCTCGGGACCTGTCCCCCACCCTCGGGCAGCTGGCCGCGCATTCCTTCCAGCTGCTGGCGCATGGCCATCTGCTGGGTCACGAGCGTGGCCTGGATCCCGTGGAACACACCCTCCAGCCAGCCGACGAGCTGCGCCTTCGCCAGGCGAAGCTCGGTGCCACTCGGCAGGTCCTCACCCGAGAAGTCGAAGCTCAGATGGTCGAGCTCTTCTGCAAGCTCGGGAGACAGCGCCTCTTTCAGCTCGGCGATCGAGTTGTCGTAGATACCGCGCAGCTGGTCGCGGCTGGCCTCATCCAGCTCTGTGTTGCGGACCTCTTCGAGCAGCTGTTTCACCATCGCCCCGATACGGATGATCTTGGCCGGCGACTCGATGCCCGACTCGACCGGCTCGTCATCGCCGGGTGCGGGATCGGCAGCTGTTCCGGGCGGGGCCACTCCGTCGGGCAGGAGCAAGTCGGGTGAGTTGGCTTGCGGCTCCTGTGGCATCGGCCGAGTGTATCGACTGCCGAAGCCGGCTCGTGATGCGGCGGTCAGCGGCGAACCGTGAGCAGCGGAACTTCTACCTCGTCGGGGGTCATCGAGCCGTGCCTGCCCTTCAGCACGAAGGGGCCTGTGTCAGCAGCGTCCTCGAACGCCACCGGCTCTCGCGCCACGAGGGCCACGTCGCCCAGCCGAGCGAGCGGCGCGGGAAGGACCTTCGGTCCGAACCAACCCTGTTCGAGCACCTCCTCACACGGCACCACCCAGGCAACGTCACCATGGTGACGGCGGGCGGCGTCGAGCAGCGCCGCCTCGGAGCCCGGCAGGGCGTGGAGCCACCTGAACCGCGCCTCGCCCGACTGCGCGCGCACGTGCGAGAGCACCTCGGGGTGGGGCGGGAACACGTTTGTACCCACGTCGACCTGGCCGTGGTCCGATGTGATCACCAGCGCCGACCTTGGCGGGAGCGCCTCGATCAGGTACTCCACCATGCGGTCCACGAACACCAGCTCGGCGTCATAGAACGACGTGAGCCCGTATTCATGGGCGACCTTGTCGATTCCGTCGTAGTACGCGTATACGAACGGCTCCCCCGCCTCGAGCTGGGCCAGGATCTCGGCGACGAGCGTGCTGGGCATGCGGTAGGGCACGATCCGGCAACCGCCGAGGTGAGCGCGGGTGAACCCCGAATCGCGGAACTCCGCGCGCACGACGATCGGGGGTCGCTGGCCGCCGAAGGGAAGGTCCTGCTGGACCGCCTCGGGAGGTATCGTCTCGCGGGCATCCCCCTTGGACGTTGCCCAGCGCAGCACGTTGAGCACGTCGTCGCCCTCGGTGTGCATGCGGTACCCGATCACCCCGTGCTCGCCCGGCGGCAGGCCGGTGGTGATCGAGGTGAGGGCCGTGGCCGTGGTGGTGGGAGCGACCGTGCGAATCCGTGACGCGTTCATCGCGGTCAACCCGCGAAGCAGGCCCAGACGCTCGTGCATCTGGTGCCAGCCGAGGCCATCGAGAACCAGCATCACCACCTGATCCACACCCTCGAGCGATTCGGGGAACCAGTTCGGCGCCTCGGCCGGATCCTCCACGAGGGGAACCATGACATTGGCCGTGCACGCACCGTCGTAGTCGGGCAGCAGCGGTTCTGACGCCATTGCCTCCAAGCTACCCATCCCGGGGCCCCGGGACACACACCCCCGCAGCATTTTGCCCTCTGTCAAGGGTTGGCTCGCGCCGCACATCTGCGAGGCCGTACGATTGGAGACCGTGAAGGTGTCCACCCGAGGTGACTACGCGAGCCGAGCACTGCTGTCACTGTCGCTGCACCACGGCGACGGGCCCACATCGGTGCGCGACATCGCGGAACGCACCGGCCTGCCTCAGCCCTACCTCGAGCAGATACTCCTTGCACTCAAGGGCGCCGGGCTGGTGCGCTCCAAACGCGGTGTCGGCGGTGGCTACGTACTCGCCAAGCCCCCTGCCGAGATCACCCTCGCCCAGATCATCTCGGCGGTCGACGGCCCCATCCAGGCCGGCGATTTCGGGGAACCCCACACCGATGGCGCCTGTGACCACGAGGGCCAATGCGTGCTTCTGGCCATCTGGGCCGATGTCGGCTCCACGATGCGCCGCATCCTGTCCGACTACTCGCTGGCGGACCTGCAGGCCATGACCGAAGGGGTCGCACCGTGGCCCGGCGAAGGCGCCGGCTCACCCGCCACGTCAGCACGGAGCTGACCTGCAGCACCCGACGCGCTGCACGACTGCGCAACGCCGCTCAGCCACCCAGCACGCGGCGTGTACGGGGCGGCGCCGGCGCGATGGGGGGGCTGGGTCAGCTGAGGTCGGCCAGCCAGGCCGACAGGTCGGACGGCAGGTCCGAGGCGTAGGCGACCTCGTCGCCCGTCCCGGGATGCACGAAGCTCAGCCGGCGTGCGTGCAGAAACGGCCGCGTGATGTCGAGGTCCGGCCTGGACCCGCCATAGGTCGGATCGCCGGCGACCGGGTGGCCGATCGAGGCGAGGTGCACCCTGATCTGGTGAGTGCGTCCGGTCTCCAGCTCGCAGGTGAGCAGTGCACACTCACGGGGCTCTGCGAACTGGTGCTCCACCTCGTAGTGGGTGCGGGCGTCGCGGCCGTCGACCGCGACCGTCATCTTCTGGGGGTCGCGATGTGACCGCCCGATCGGTGCGTCGATCACGCCGTGGGAGTGGCGTGGGTGGCCGAGCACCAGCGCCGCATAGGTTCGCTGTGCGCTGTGGTCTGCGAGCTGGGACACCAGCGAGTCATACGCATCGGGGGTGCGGGCCACGACCATCAGGCCGGATGTCTGGCGGTCGAGGCGATGCACGATGCCGGGGCGCTCTGGCTCACCGACGACCGCCAGTTCCGGGAAGCGGGCGAGCAGCGCGTTGACCAGCGTGCCGTCAGCATGGCCGGGCGCGGGATGCACCACGATGTCGGCGGGCTTGTCGACCACGATGATGTCGGCGTCGGAGTGCACCACATCGAGCGGTATGGAGCCGTCGGATCCCGGCAGGACGCGCTCGCGGTGTGGTGACTCGGCCACAGCCACCACGTCGCCTTCGACCAGGCGATGGGACCCCTTGACCACCACGCGCCCTCCAACCGTGACGTTGCCCGACTCGAGCGCCGCGGCGGCCTCCGAGCGCGAGCAGTCGACCATCATCGCCACGAAACGGTCGACTCGCTCGCCCTCCGCAGCGGCAGGAACGGTCTCGGCGGCGTAGGTCCGGCTCACCCGGGCGTGTCTGCGGCAGCTTCGTCGCCCGCCGACCCGGCAGCGGCGCGCGCATCGTCGGCGTCGGAGCCGTCGGGCTCGTCGAGCTCGTCCTCTTGCGGGTCGCGGGTGGACCAGATCACCAGCAGGATCCCGCCCAGCACCACCGCCATGTCCGCGATGTTGAACACGGGCCACCACTGCAGGTCGATGAAGTCGACCACGGCCCCACTGAGCCATCCTTCCTCGGCCCGGAACGCCCGGTCGATGAGGTTGCCCAGCGCACCGCCGATCACGACCCCGAGCAACACCACCTGGACCTTGCTGCGGACCTTCGAGGCGAACACGACGAGTGCGATCACGATCACGATCACGATCAGCCCGATCCATCGCCCGGAGCCGGCACCCTGAGAGAAGGCCATACCCGTGTTCTCGGCGTAGCGGAACTGCAGCGACCCGATGATCTCGACCTTCTTGGTGGGGTCGGGCGCAAGCTCGCTGACAGCCCACCACTTGGAGAGCTGGTCCGCGACGAGCACGATCGCAGCGCTGACGACGAGCAACAGCCATCTATGGGTCGGTCTGGTTTCGGTGCTGCTCTTCGGCATCTGTCCGGCGTCCTGCACAGGGGCGGCGCCGACGCGCCGCCCGGATCAGCGGAAGCGGCTCG
Source organism: Actinomycetes bacterium (assembly GCA_024222295.1). Classification (NCBI taxonomy): domain Bacteria; kingdom Bacillati; phylum Actinomycetota; class Actinomycetes; species Actinomycetes bacterium. The sequence goes on along the minus strand of JAAEPF010000051.1, from coordinate 180,202 downwards.
TCTTGTACTCGACACGCTCCCGGGCCCAAGGGATGGCCACGAGGCGCTCCTTGGGTATGTACTTGCCAGAGTACTCGCAGACCCCGTAAGTGCCCTTCTTGATGCGCACCAACGCGGCGTCGATCTCCTCGATGATCTGCTGGTTCTTGGCGGCGCGTGCGAGGTCGAAGTCGCGCTCCACGGCGAGGCTGTCGCCTTCGCCAGACTCCTCGTCGAACTGGACGTCTCCGGGCTCGCGGTCCATTGCGAGCGACTCTGCCTCGGCCTTGAGCGACTCGGCCTGCTCGGCCAGGGTCGCACGCTCCTCTGCGAGGAGGGCTTTCTGGGAGTTCAGGAACTTCTTGTCGAAGGGGTACTTGCCTGCGGGCTTCCTGCCCACCGCCTTCTTGGCCGCAACCGCCTTCTTCTTGGCCGGTGCCTTCTTGGCCGGCGCCTTCTTCTTGGCAGGTGTCTTCTTGGCCGGCGCCTTCTTCTTGGCAGGTGTTTTCTTGGCCGGCGCCTTCTTCTTCGCCGGAGCCTTCTTCTTCGCAGGTGTCTTCTTGGCCGGCGCCTTCTTCTTCGCCGGAGCCTTCTTCTTCGCAGGTGTCTTCTTGGCCGGCGCCTTCTTCTTCGCCGGAGCCTTCTTCTTGGCAGGTGTCTTCTTGGCTGGCGCCATCGCAGTCTCCTTGGCCCGGCGGGTGCAGCTTGGGGTCGCAGAACCCTAGCCGCTCGATGCGTGTCTGCCTCCCACCTCCAGGCGCGATTCAGCCGGCTGCAGACGATCCCGGCTTCAGCCGGTGTGGATCAGCGGCGCCAGCCGAAGCGGCCCCGGCCCTGCTCCTCGTCGCCACCTTCGAAGAATGCCGAGATGGCCTCGCCCTTTTCGTCCTTCGTCGACTCGTTGACCGCCTCGTCGAGCTCACGCAGGAAGCGGTCCGAGGTCTGGCCGGTGACCGGCTCGGCGTCGACCACGACCGAAGACTCCCGGGAGTTCGCATCGACTGCGGGAGCCGCTGCGTCAGCTGCCTCGGGCTCGACCGGGGCAGGCTCTGCAGGGGCCACGTCGGACCACGATCCCTCGCCCCAGCCGTCGGCACGTGCGGCCGTGGCGGTGTCGTGCAGCTGGGTGGGGTCGGTCAGGTCGACCTCGTCCTGCTCCGGTGCTCCAGCAATCGCCGGGTCGTCTGCGGCGCTGCCCTCGGCCGTCGACGGGATGTGCACGTCGGGGCGTGCGGCCATCGCCTCGGGATCCTCGGTCATGGAAACCAGTGCTGAAGCGACCGCGCCGAGCTGGTCGCGGTAGCCGGCTATGCGCTGCTCGTATCCCTCGACCACTGCGCCGAGCGAGTCGCGGCGGGTCTCCAGGGCAGTCACTATCTGCATGAGCTTCTCGCGTCCGGCACTCAGCTCGGCCGCAGCCTCGGAACGCGCCTGGGCGATGATCTGCTGTGCCTCAGCCGATGCGTCGGCGCGCACGTTGGCGGCGTCGCCGCGAGCCTCCTCGATCGTGGCATCCGCTGTGCGCTTGGCCATGAGCAGGGTGCTAGTTGCCTGCTCGACCTCCTCTGCCTCCTCTTCGGGAGAGGGCACCGGCCGCGCCGGGGCCGCCGGTGCTGCGGGCGCAGCCTTGGCGTTCTGCAGTTCCTCTTCAGCTGCGGCGAGACGGGTCTCGGCTTGCGAGGCGCGCTCCTCGAGCTGACGATGGCGCACCAGAAGCTGCGCTACAGCAGTGCCGGTCTCCTCGAGGAAGCGTTCGACCTGGTCTATGTCGTAGCCGCGGCGGCGCTCATTGAACTCCGCCTTCTCGAACAGCTCGGGTGTCAGCTCATTGAGGTCCATGAAACGAATCGTAGTACCCGCAACCTGCGGTTCGCTGAATCGCAGTTGAGCATGGCATTGACTGACATGCATCGAGATGGCGTAGGTCCAGCCGCTTGAGTGCGATTCTCGACGCGATGAGTGACGAGGGTGACTACGACGCGAAACAGCGGCGCTGACTGTGGTTTCAGGCCAGGCCGCGCAGCACGCCTGCCAGGATCTGTACCCCGATGAGCACGATCAGCGGGGACAGGTCCAGTGCGGCGCCGCCGAGGCGCAATGGGGGAATTGCCCGGCGTAGCGGCAGCAGCAGCCACTCGGTGGTTATCGAGAAGAACCGGCGGACCGACTCGAGGAACTCCCCGCCCCGCGGGATCCACGACAGGATGATGTGGCCGAGCACGAGGAAGAAGAAGACATCAAGGACAAAGACGACCAGCAGCATCAGGCGTCGTATTCATCCATGTTGCCTTCGGCGAGGCGGCGGCGATCGTCATCGGACACCTCTGCACCCTTGGGGGTCAACAGGAACACCTGCTCGGCCACCCGCTCCATCTCGCCCTCGAGCCCGTAACAGAGCCCGCTGGCGAAGTCGATGAGCCGACGCGACAGGTCCTTGTCGACTCCCTGCAGATTGATGATCACCGGCTGCACCTTCTTGAAGGCGTCGGCCACGTCCTGCACGTCGTCGAACCGCGTGGGTGAGACCACCTCGGGCTTGCTGGAGCCCGGAAGCGGGCGTACCACGCCACGATCCGCAGGCGGGGCCGCCGCAGCAACAGGAACCGGGGCGCTGGGCGGCGTGGAGATCATTCGGACCCCACCATCGCCTTCATCCCAGTCCGCCTCGGCGGAACGCCCCGGCACGCTGCGCTGAAGAGGTTCGTCGTAGTAGTCGTCGACGTCGCCTTCGACTGGATCGTTGTAGTCGTCGTCGTAGTACGGGTCCTCGCCCAGCCCGAGGAACTCACGTGCGCTGTCCATCCATTTCGACATTCTGCGGGCGTCCTCCCGAACGGTCTTGGGCGAGAGTGTAGGCGCGGCTTCCCTAGCGCGGGGGCCTCTCCCCCACCAATGCCGAACCCACCCTCACCATCGTGGCCCCGGCACTCAGCGCGACCTCGAGGTCGGCCGACATTCCCATCGACACGTCGGCCAGCCCAAGCGATCCGGCTTCGGCAGCCAGCCACGCGAAACCCTCCCGGGAGTCCTCGGGGTCACCCGGAGGACCGACACCCATCAGACCTCTCACCCGCAGCCCCTTTTCGGCGGCATGAGCCACCAGGCCTGCCGCGTCGTCGCGGTCACAACCACCTCGTCCACCGATGCCCGCGAGGTCCACCTGGATCATGACCGCGGCCCCGGGGCAGCGCTTCGCGACCTCGTCGATGACCGATGTGCGATCAAGCGACTGCCACACGGCGGTCACAGGGGCAATCATCCTCACCTTGTTCGACTGGAGCCGGCCAACGAAGTGCCAGTCGACACCGTCGAGGTAGGGCGCCTTGTCGCGCAGCTCCTGGGCATAGTTCTCCCCGAGCGACCTGTACCCAGCCGCTCGCGCCGCCATGGCCACCTCCGCCGGGTGGCCCTTCGTGACGGCCACGACCTCGACATCGGCCGTGGCCGCAGCCTCGATGCGACGACGGAGCACCTCGCCGCGCTCGGCGATCTGCTCAGCCAACCGGTCCACGAGGTCCTGGTCGACGGCGCGCTGGTCACCCATCGGCGCCGGACTCCCACCAGATCACACCGGCCTGGCGCCCGACCTCGGCTCGCGCCCGGTGTGACCAGTACTCCGTGCTCGATGCCGTGCATGCCGGCGCGCGACCCACAGGCTCGGAGGTGACACCGGCCGCCTCGAGCGAGCGGCGGACTGCGGCACGCACATCCAGAGCCGGCGTGCCCGAATGCGTTACCGAACGCACCGACTTGCCGAACCGCGCCTCCAGGCGATGCAGATCGCCGAGGGAGAACTCGTATTCGCCGGCCGAGATGCACGGCCCCAGCGTCCAGGAGACAGCTCCGGCACCGAGTGAGCGCATCCGGTCCACCACGGCCGGCAGCACGCCGGCCTCGATTCCCTTCCAGCCGGCATGCGCAGCGGCCACGACCGCTCCCGAAGGGCCAGGTGCGAACAGGAGCACCGGCGCGCAGTCAGCGGTCTGCACCGACAGCACACAGCCGGGCCTGTCGGTGACCGAGGCATCGGCGGCGGTGCCGGCACCGTCGCCGGGCGACTCGACACCGACCACCCGCGCACCGTGCACCTGTTCGAGCCAGGTCCATGGGGTGGGAGCCACTGCACTCCGACGTGTGTCGAGCGCTGCCGGCTCTTCATGGATGGAAAGGTCACCGTCGGCGCGGTCGGTGAACGAGACATGAACAGCGACGCCGCCCGGGAGGGTGAAGCGCCGCGCGTCCGCCATGGTGGCGGCTACTTCAGGAACGAGGGAACGTCGAAGTCGTCGTCGCCACCGAAGAGCTCCTCGTCCTCTGAGCCCTCGGTACCGAACACGTCGGAGAGGTCCGCGCCGCCCTCGTCGCCTTCGCCGCTCTCTGCTCGAGCCGGCTTGCGGGCCGGCTTGGCATCGTCCCAACGCTCGAATCCGGCTGCGATGACGGTGATTCGCACCTCGTCGCCGAGCTCGTCGTCGATGACCGCGCCGAAGATGATGTTGGCCTCCGGGTGTGCCACCTCGTGGATGACCGAGGCAGCCTCGTTCACCTCGAACAGCCCGAGGTCGCTGCCACCGGAGATGTTGAGAAGGATGCCCCGCGCCCCATCGATGGCGGCTTCCAGAAGCGGCGACGAGATGGCGAAGCGGGCCGCTTCGAGTGCCCGCCCCTCACCGCTTGCGTAGCCGACGCCCATGAGAGCGCTGCCTGCGTCGCTCATGATCATGCGCACGTCGGCGAAATCGGTGTTGATCAGGCCCGGCGTGGTGATCAGGTCCGTGATGCCCTGCACACCCTGCAGCAGCACCTCGTCGGCCATCTTGAACGCGTTGAGCACCGACGTCTTGTCGTTGGCGACGCTCAGCAGGCGGTCGTTGGGGATGACGATCTGGGTGTCGACCTTCTCCTTGAGCTTGGTTATGCCCTGGTCGGCCTGCACGGCGCGTCGACGGCCCTCGAAGTTAAACGGCCGCGTGACCACACCGATGGTCAGCGAACCCTGCTGCTTGGAGATCTCCGCCACCACGGGAGCGGCTCCGGTGCCGGTGCCACCGCCCTCACCGGCGGTCACGAATACCATGTCGGCGCCGCGGAGAACCTCTTCGATCTCTGCCCGGTGGTCCTCGGCCGCCTGGCGGCCGACGTCGGGGTCAGAGCCGGCACCGAGGCCGCGGGTGAGGTCGCGGCCGATGTCGAGCTTGATGTCGGCGTCGCTCATCAGCAAGGCCTGCGCATCGGTGTTGATCGCTATGAACTCGACACCCTTGAGTCCGGCATCGATCATCCGGTTGACGGCATTGCAGCCGCCACCACCGATGCCCACGACCTTGATCACGGCGAGGTAGTTTTGGGGGTTCTGGGCCATCAGGGTTGCCTCCGGGCGGGAGCACTCGTGTCGATGTTCACCTGCAGTGCACCTCCAGGGGGCCTGCACCTGAACCTCAGGGTTTACTTGAGACTATGGGGGCTGGGGTGGCGATACAACGATCCTCGACCCCAAACGCTCCACGGGCCCTGCAGCAGACCCCTCACACGTCGGGAATCGCGCAGTCCTCCAGGCGTTGGATCGTGACCCTTGACGGCACCGACACGTCGAGTCGTGAGAGGCATGCAAGTTCCACCCGGCCCGACAGGACCGCTTCGAGAGCCTGTGCCTTCTCGGGGAGCAGCACGGGTTCACCGATCACGAGCTGGGCCCCCTCGAGCCCGCCCGGGCCTGCAGCGAACGTGATCCGACCGGCTTCGTCGACGGTGACCTCGGACACCGTTGCGGCTGTGACCGGCCCGAGCGATGACAGCGCCAGCAGGGCTTCCGCTGCGCCGCTGGAGCCGATGTCGTCGAGCGCGACGCCCTCCTCGAGCCTCAGCACGGGCAGCCCGGCAGTGAAAGGCACCAGGGGCTCGACGTCGCCGAATGCGAACACCGAACCGGTCGCCATGGCGATCGCAGCGGGCTCGCCCGCGCCCGGTGCGACAAGGGCGACCGGGCGCTGCGGGGTCACCTCCAACTCCACGCGGTCGGGCCACACCACCTCGGCCGATGCGTGCGCCACCCAGTCCAGCTCCTCCACACGCTCGCGCACCTCTGCAGGATCGATTCCGAACAGCGCGCTGCCCCCGGGCAGGCCCGCGGCTGCTGACACCGCATCGGCCGGTGGTCCCTCCACCCCCGACACGAGTAGGTGGTCCATGTCGAACAGCGGTGAGAACAGGACCGCGGCCGAGGCAGTCAGCAGTCCTGCAACACCCAGTCCGATCCAGCGGATCCGCCGGCGGCGATCGCGCCCCTCGCGGGCGACCTCGTCGCGGCGCCCCGCGATCCTCGGGTGCACCTTCGCCTCCCGAGGCGCTGAGGACCCATCGCCGGCGCTCCGGCGCGGCAACCTGAGGTTGATCCCGGGAATCCGCGGCCTCGGGACATGGATACGCGGCAGCTTCAGCTTCGGCAGCCTGGGCCGGGGCAGCTTGCGCTTCTTCGCTGCCGGCTCGGTGCCGACCGGGCGCCGCGATCGAGTCGCGGTCACCTCGACGCCCCCGCGTCACGGTCGAAGCCCACGAGGCGTGTTTCGGCATGCAGTTCGACACCGCTCGTGTGGCGCACGCGGCGGATGACCTCGTGCATGAGCGCGTGAACGTCGTCGGCTGAGCCACCCTCATCGGCCTGGATGAAGTTGGCGTGCTTCGGCGAGACCTCCGCGGACCCGATCCGCAAACCCTTGCAGCCGGCCTCGTCGATCAGCCGGCCGGCGGAGTCGCCGGCCGGGTTGGTGAAGACCGAGCCGGCGTTGTGCCCGCCGGGCTGGTTCTCGCGGCGCCAGCGGACGATGTCTGCGAGCAGCGCCTCGCCGCGCTCCCGATCACCCGGCACCAGCGCGAGGTCCGCCGAGGTCACCACCTCGTGTGCGTCCAAGGCCGAAGACCTGTAGGAGAGCTCGAGTGCGGCGGCATCCACTTCGCGAGTCTCGCCGGTGCGCAGGTCCACCACGCGGACCCCGACCAGCACCTCCGACATGTCGGACCCGTGGCCACCGGCATTCATCCGGACCGCTCCACCGATGGTCCCCGGCACCCCGACCGCCCACTCGAACCCACTCAATGACTCGGCCACGCTTCGGCGCGCCACCACCGGCAGCGATGCAGCGCCGCCGGCTGTCATGGTGTGTCCATCGGTGGAGATTCGGGCGAGCCCATCACCCAACTGCACCGCGAGGCCTTCGAATCCGGAGTCCGACACCAGCAGGTTCGAGCCCCTGCCGACCACCAGAACCGCGGGCGGCTCGGCCGCGCCCGCCACTGCTTCCCCGAGAGCGCGGAGCTCGGCCTCGGAATCGACGCTGGCGAACCACCGCGCAGAGCCACCCACGCGATAGGTGCACAACGCAGCCATGCTCACCGCGGAACGGACCTCCACCCCGCTGACTGCGATTAGCTCCTCGAACGACTTCACCGCGCACTCCCGCCGCGGGCAGCCAGCACCATGTCCCCCACGTCGCGCACGTCGCCGGCACCCACGGTCATCAGCAGGTCACCTGGGCGAAGGATGTCGCAGAGCAGTTCAGCGGCGCCCTGCAGCGTGTCGGCCCACAGCGGTCGCGCTGCGCCCGAGTCGACCACTGCATCGACCAGCAGGCGACCGGTGACACCGGCGCGAGGCTGTTCTCCGGCGGGATAGATCTCGGTGAGCACCAGCACATCCGCGTCACCGAAGGCGTCTCCGAAGTCCTTCCACAGCGCTTCGGTGCGCGAGTAGCGGTGCGGCTGGAACACCACGACAAGGCGTTCCCATCCGCTTGCGGAACCCGCGGCCAGGGCGGCGCGTACCTCTGTGGGCAGGTGGGCATAGTCGTCGACCACCTCGACCTGCCCTGCGGTGCCCCGGTGCTCGAAGCGACGGTAGAGGCCGCTGTGGTCGGCGAGGGCGCCTCCAGCCTCGCCGACGTCGAGGCCGAGCTCGCCGACCGTTGCGAGGGCGCCGGCCGCGTTGAGTGCATTGTGACGCCCCGGAAGGGACAGCCGCACCCGGTGATTGCCCGCAGGTGTGCACAACGTGAAGTCGGACCCGCGGGTGTCGAGGCTGAGCGACTCGACCCGGTACCGCGCCGAGGGATCGGTGCCGTAGCCCACAGCTGCGGTCTCTGCTGCGAGTTCGGATGCCGCGGGGTCGTCCAGGCAGGCCACCACGGGTCCATCGGTCTGCTCGATGAACTCCCGGAACCCGGCACGCAAACGGTCCCAGCCGCCCCAGAACTCCAGGTGGTCGGGTTCGGCGTTGGTAAGCAACCCGGCGGCCCTCGGCCCGGAAAGGAACGAGCCGTCGCTCTCATCGGCCTCGAGCACCATCCAGCGGCCCCCGCCCAGCGAGGCAGAGCCGCCCAGGGCCGGCACCGGGGCGCCCAGCAGCCAGGAAGGGTCTGCTCCGGCGCCGCGCAGTGCCACCGCCAGCAGCGACGCCGTGGTGGTCTTGCCGTGCGTGCCGGTCACCGACACGAACGGCTGCAGTGCACCGAACGCGGGCAGGAAGTCGCGACGACGCATCACGGGCACGCCGAGGCGCCGGGCCTCGACGAGCTCCAGGTTGTCATCGGCAACGGCGGTCGAGGCAACGACCACCTCCGCGCCGGTGACGTTGGCGGGGTCGTGGCCGACTGTCACAGCGACACCCAGCGCACGCAACGACTCGAGCATCGGACCGTCCACTGCATCGGACCCGGACACCGTGTGGCCACCCTGGGCCAGCAGCGTCGCTATCGAGCTCATGCCCGCACCGCCGATCGCGACCACATGCACCCGGCGGGTGCGGGTGAGGTCGAACACGGGCATCGACGCCTGCTCAGCCACCGTGCTGCTCCAGGAGGTCTGCCACCGCGCCGGCTGCGTCGGGGCGGCCACACGCGGCCGCGGCGGCTGCCATCGCCTGTAGGCCGTCGGCCTCGACCGATACGGCTGCCACCTCGGCGACCAGACGGCCGGCATCGAGCTCGTCATCACCGACGAGGACAGCCGCACCTGCCTCGACCAGTTCCGCTGCGTTGGCCCGCTGGTGGTCGCGCGTTGCGATGGGCAGTGGCACGAGGATGGAAGGAACGCCCATCACGGCGAGCTCCGCCACTGTCGTGCCACCCGCACGGCAGACCACGAGGTCGGCCGCATCCAGCACCAGGTCCATACGGTCCTCGTAGCGCACCGGTTGGTACAACACGCCGGCGGCTCCGTCTGTGGCCGTCTCGGCGAATGCCACGCCTCCAGCCCGGCCGGGCGCGTCCCAGTCCCGCGCCCCCACGACGTGGTGCACGGCCAGGTCGGAGCGGTCGCCCCAAGCGCCGCGGACGGCCTCGGCCGTGGCCGCATTGATCCGCTGCGCGCCCAGCGAACCGGCAAAGACGGCGATCACCGTGCGGTCCTGGGGGATACCCAGCTCACGCCGGGCCCCGTCGGGGTCGGGGTTGGCAGCACGATCCAGTACTTGCTCGCGGACCGGGTTGCCGGTCACGACCGCCCGTGGCAGGTCGGTGTCGGCAAATGGCACTGCGCATGCCCTGGCGAACCTGGCCGCCAGCCGGTTGACCGCGCCCGCACGGGCATTTTGGTCGGCCACCACCATCGGGATCCGCAGCAGGACTGCGGCCAGGGCGCAGGAAGCCGCCGCGTACCCACCGAGTACCAGCACCACTGATGGCCGCATGCGCCACAACAGGCGGATCGACACCAGTGCCGCCCTGAGGAGTCCAAGGGCCGCGGCGAGGTTGGCGAGGCTCAGCCGGCGCTGCAGGCCCCGCCCCGGCAGCAGGGTCACCCCGTAGCCTGCAGCGGGCACGAGGTCGGCTTCCGGGCCCCTCGCGGCTCCTACGAAATGGATGCCGTCGCGTTCATGACCGCGGCGAACGAGCTCGTTGGCGACCGCCACACCCGGCAGCACGTGGCCTGCCGTGCCGCCCCCGGCGATCACGGCGAAGGGCCGCCTGGTTCGATCCGTGCTCAACGCGTCGCCCGCGGAGGGCGACGCCGCTCCGCGCCGCGGCGAAGGTCGGCCACCACCGCGGGCTGCGATCCAGTCCGCGATACGGCCATCAGCACGCCGACGCCGAGCAGCGACATGACCATCGCCGTGCCGCCATAGGACACGAAGGGAAGCGGGATCCCCTTGGTGGGCATGGCACCGACGGCGACGCCGATGTTGATGACCGCCTGCACGCCGAACCAAGTGGAGATGCCGAAGGAGACCAGGCGTCCGAAGAAGTCCCTGCACCTCATGCCGATCACGAATCCGGACGCGACCACTGCGGCGAGGGCGGCGATGATCACGATGCTGCCGATCAGGCCCAGTTCCTCACCGATGACCGCCAGGATGAAGTCAGTGTGCGCCTCGGGCAGGAAGCCCCACTTGCCCTTGGACGCACCCGGGCCCTGTCCCCACAGGCCACCCGAAGCGAACCCGATCTGCGATTGCAGGGCCTGGTAGCCGGCGCCATCGGCGTACTGCTCGGGCGACAGGAATGCGAGCACCCGCTGGGTGCGGAAGCCCTCCAGCATGAAGAGGCCGAGCAGGCCGACTCCGGCCAGGCCACCGCCGAGCAGCGTGACCTGTTGCAGCGGGGCGCCCGCGAGGAACCACATGGTCACGAACACGATGCCGAGCAGCATGGTGGTGCCGAGGTCGTCACCCGCCAGCACCAGTGCCGCAAGCGGAACGAACACGAACAGAGCGGACTTCAGCAGTGCGGCTTCACCGAGCTCCTTGCGGTGAATCGACAGCAGGCGTGCCAGCCAGAGGACCATCGCCAGCTTCGCCAGATCCGATGGCTGGAAGCCCAGCGGGCCCACGCGGATCCATCGGGTGGCGCCGTTGACCTCCGGCGCGAACGGCATCCCCGGGACCAACAGCACTGCCAGCGAGGCGAACGCCGCCACGAGCAGCAGCGGGGTCAACCTGTCGCGCCAGACGCGCAGCGGGATCCGCGACGCACCGAAGAGGACGACCAGGCCGATGGCCACGTAGGTCAGGTGCCGCGCCAGGACCGACCAGGTCGAGCCGAACTCCCGCTGTGCGTAGACCGAGGAGGCCGAGTACACCATCACGACGCTGAGCCCGCACAGCAACAGGACGGCCCACCGCAACACCGTCTCCTCCGGGCGGTGCCATCCGTTTGCCTTCGGCCTGCGCGGAGCCTTGGCGCGTGAGTCACCCTTGCGGGTACGAGTCGAGTCGTTGCGGCCCGGGCGTCGAGCCGACTTGGGGTCAGCCATCCTCACCCTCCTTCACCACCACCGTTTGCGAGGCTGCCATGTGGCGGCTGACCTCTTGTGCGAAGTCGTCGCCGCGCTCCGCGTAGCCGCCGTACCAGTCGAATGAAGCACAGCCGGGCGACAGCAGCACGACGTCACCGCTGCGTGCCATGTCGGACGCCGCGGCGACGGCCTCGCGCATGCTCAAAGCGATCTGCGAGGGCCTCGGGGCCATCGCCTCGATGACCTCGGGGGCCGCCTCCCCGATAGCCACCACGCCCACCACTGTCTCGGCGCCTCCCAGCGCCGACAGGTCGAGTCCCTTGTTGCGTCCGCCTGCCACCAGCACCACGCGGTCGAACCCGCTCGCGGCTGCGAGGGTGGCATGGGGCGCGGTTGCCTTGGAGTCGTCGTAGTAGCGCACGCCCCCAGTCTCCCCGACCAGCTGCACGCGATGCGGTAACCCCCCGAAGCCAGCCAGGGCACGTCTCACCGAACCGGCGTCCGCTCCCGCGGCCAGCGCGGTTGCGGCGGCTGCGAGCGCGTTCGAACGGTCGTGGGGCAAGGCCCGCGAGAGTTCTGCGACTGCCACGATGTGCTTGCCGTCGGGGCCCACGAGGTCATCGTCCACCTGGGTGAAGTCGGCACCGTCGCGGATGCCGAAGGTCCACACACGCGGACCGTCGGAGGGAGCACACGCGGACACCACCGCGTCGTCCGCGGCGACCACGGCCGTGTCGCCCTCGCCCATCCGCGTCCAGATCGACGCCTTGGCGTCTCGGTACGTCTCGAGGTCGGAGTGCACGTCGAGGTGATCCGGTGCGAAGTTCAGCCAGGTGCCCACGCGTGGCGAGAAATGGCTGCTGTGACCCAAGCGGAACGACGACGCCTCGACCACGAAGCACTCCGGGGCGGGGTCGTCGATGGCAGCGACGAGGGGCACCTCGAGGTTGCCGACGGCGGCGGTCTCGATCCCGGCTTCGGCGAGGATCGCCGCAACCATCGTCACGACCGTGGTCTTGCCGTTGGTGCCGGTGATCGCGACCACGTCGCGGTCGTCCCATGCCGATGCGAGGTCGAACTCGCTCACGACATCGACAGAGTGGGCCCGGGCGGCCTCGAAGGCGGAGTGGCTCTCCGGCAACCCGGGGGCGGGCAGCATCAGCCGCGCGGAGCCCACCAGGTCCTGGAGCCTTGCAGCGTCGGGAGCATGGTGGAACGCGACGCCGAGCTCGGCTGACAGAGCCGTGCCCGGACCGGGATCGCCGTCGTCGGTGATTACCACCTCGTGGCCTCGGGCGACGAGCGCCCGGGCGGCTGCAGTGTTGGTGATCCCGAGCCCGACCACGACCACGTCCGCGCCGCGCAGCCATGCCGGCTCGGCTGTGTGCCCCCGGGTGTCGCTCCTGCCGTCGACCGCGGCCATGTCAGGTCAGGTCCCCGGCGCGCAGGAACTCCCGGTAGAACAGCGCTATGCCGAGTGCGGTGCAGGCCCCGGTGATCATCCAGAACCTCACGATCACCGTGGTCTCCGGCCACCCGCGCAGCTCGAAGTGGTGGTGGATGGGCGCCATCCTGAACACCCGTTTCCCGGTGGTGCGGAAGCCGACGACCTGGATGATCACCGAGACGGTCTCGGCCACGAAGATGAAGCCGACGATGGGAAGCAGCAGAGCCGTCGACGATGAGAGCGCGAGCGCGGCGAGGCCTGTGCCGATGGCAAGCGAGCCGGTGTCTCCCATGAAGATCTGTGCGGGGGCCGCGTTCCACCACAGGAACCCCGCACACGCGCCCATCATCGCGGCGGCCACGACGGCCAGGTCGAGGCCGACCGAGATCCCGTATCCGGGGTGACGGAAGATCCAGTAGCCGATGAACACGTAGGCCGCGAACACGAGGGCACCCGAACCAGCCGCCAGGCCGTCCAGCCCGTCGGTGAGGTTGACCGCATTCGACGCGCCGAGGATCAGCAGGATCGCCCAGACCGCCCAGCCGACTTCGCCGATCTGCCAACCGATGTCGTCCCACCGCGTGAAGCTGATGGTCGTCTGCACGTTGGTCTGCCAGAGCATCCCGCCGGCGAAGCCGCCGGCCACGACCAGCAGCCCGATCATCTTGGCCCGCTTGTTGAGGCCCAGGTTGCGCTCCCGCGAGATCTTCAGCCAGTCATCGAGGAACCCGACGATCCCGGCGCCGAGGATCGCCGCCATCGTGATGATGCCGCGCCACGTGAACACTGCGTCGTAGAGGTCGGACACGATGTAGCCGGCAAGGGCGCCCGCCACGATCGCTACCCCGCCCATCGTGGGTGTGCCTGCCTTGACGGTGTGTCCCTCGGGTACGTCCTCGTGGATCGGCTGGCCGATTCGGCGCCTGGTGAGGCCAACGATCAGGAACCGTGTGCCCCCCCACGACACGAGGGTGGCGATGCCGGTTGCGAGAAGGAGCCGGATCACGCCGGACTGCCCCGGTCGGCAGCGCCGTCCGCGCGGAGCAACTCGCGTGCCACGTCGCGGTCGTCGAACGGCTCGGTTCTGTCAGCGAAGACCTGACCCTGCTCATGGCCCTTGCCGGCTATCAGCACCACGTCGTTGTCTCCGGCCCGGCCCAATGCGGCGGCGATGGCTGCCCGGCGGTCTGGCTCCACAATCGGCTCACCGGTGCATCCTGACCGGATCGCCTCGATGATGCGAAGCGGATCCTCCGAGCGGGGGTTGTCGCTCGTCACAACCACGTGGTCGGCTCCCGAACTGGCCACCGCCCCCATCTGCGGACGTTTGGCCTGGTCTCGGTCGCCCCCGCAGCCGAACACCACCCAGACCTCACCACCGGGTTGACGTAGGTCAGAGGCGGCCACCAGCGCTGCCTCGAGGGCGTCCGGGGTGTGGGCGTAGTCGACGACCACCGTCGCCCCCATCCGGTTGTCCACCCGTTCGAACCGGCCGGGCACCTGTGCCGCGCTGCGGAGCGCCCGAGCCACGCCGGCAGGGTCGACCCCCACGGCCACCGCGGACTCGGCGGCCGCCAGGGCATTGGACACGTTGTGTGCCCCGGCCATGGGCAGCGCCACGTCCTGGCCACGCCAACGGAACCGGGCCGGCACCTCGTGCAGGTGCAACTCCTCGAGCGTCGCCACCGAGTACCCGACGACCGGAACCTCCACGCTCTCGGCCAGGCTGCGACCCCGTGGGTCGTCCAGATTCAGGACTGCCACCGCCGAGCGACCCGCCTCGAACAGCCTGGCCTTGGCCGCGAAGTAGGCGTCGGCGGTGCCGTGGAAGTCGAGGTGGTCGGCTCCCAGATTCGTGAAGACACCTACCGCGAAGTGCACCGAGTCGACGCGGTGCAGCTCCAGGGCGTGGGAGCTCACCTCCATCGCGACGTGGGTCACACCTCTGTCACGGGCCTCGGCGAGCTGCCGCTGGACCTCGGTGGCTTCGGGCGTGGTGCGAGCGCCGGTGAGCGTGCCCATCACCTCCACCTCGTGCCCGGTCTCGGCGAGGATGTGGCCGAGCAGCGACACCACCGTCGTCTTACCGTTGGTGCCCGTGACCCCGACCACGTCGATGGCGGCGGACGGTTCACCATGGATCGCGGCCGCGGCAGGCGCCATGGCGGCACGCGCGTCGGTGACCACGAGTTGGGGCACCGCGAGGTCGAGCACGCGCTGCACCAGCAACGCAGCAGCACCCTCGACGACGGCCTGGGCAGCGAAGTCGTGGCCGTCGTGGCTGGCACCCACCACGCAGCAGTACAGGTCACCCGGTCGCACCTCGCGCGAGTCATGGGTCGCTCCGCTCAGCACCACGTCGGGATCGCCCTGCAGGCGTGCCCCACACAACGCGGAAACGACCCCGGTGGTGACGGGGCCGTCGGATGCCGTAGGGGTGGAACCGCGCTCAGCCATCGGGCCCCCGGGATTCGCCGTCGGAACTCTCGCTGGTTCCGCGGTCGGATTCCCCGCTGGTCTCGTTGTCGGACACAGGATCCTCGGAATCGCCCGGGGACGTTTCCTCGTCGCCGGCGGGCGGCACGGAAGTGGTGGCGACCGAGGCAGGCGCGGCGCGCAGCCGGGTCGACTGTTGGCCGTCCTCCCCGTCGGCGCCGGGCACTGCGCTTTCACTCGGCGCAATGCCGAGCTCGCGGATCCCGAGGCGGGCCAGCTCGGAGAAGACGGGGCCCGCGCCGGTGGAACCGGTGAGGCCGTAGTCGACGTCCTCCAACAGCACGGTGATCGACAGCTGGGGATCATCCAGGGGCAGGTACCCGGTGAATGCGTTGAGCCAGTGGTGGTTGCCATCGGGCCAGATGTAGCCGTCCTCCGCGTTGGTGCGCTCGGGCGACGGCATGCGGCTTGTGCCGGTCTTGGCGGCGGCCGGGAAGCCCGGGATGTCCCAACGCTTCGCGGTGCCCTCGGTGAGCACTGCCCCGAGCGCCTGTTCCACCTGTTCGGCGGTCTGCTCGGAGACCACCCTGCGGGGATCGCCCTGGTCGGCCTCGACCAGGGTCCCGTCGGATCGTTCGACCCGCTCCACCAGCTGTGGTGCGACGTACATCCCGTCGTTGGCAATCACGTTGTAGGCCGACCAGAGCTGCACGGCGGTGGCGGACTGCAGGGTGCCGATGGCACTCGCGGCGATGTCGGGGCCGTTCCACAGGTCCGGTTCGGGAAGCAGCCCGGTGGACTCCGCGGGGTGTGCGATGCCGGTGCGGGACCCGAAGCCGAAGTCGACGAGTGCACCGTGGAGGCGTTCCCTGCCCACCATCTGCGCCATCTTGATCGTGCCCACGTTGGAGCTGTTGGCCACGATCTCGCGAACCGTCATCGCCTCTGTGGGGTGAGGATCGTGGTCCGTGAACGTACGGTCCCAGAGCTGGATGGAGCCGGGCACGCTGATGGCCGAGTCGATCCCCACGTGGCCGTCCTCGATGGCTGCGGACACCGGCACGAGCTTGAATACGGATCCTGCCTGGTGGGCGTCGGAGAACGCCTTGGCCGACGTAGCGAGGCGGAGCTGGCCGCTCTCGGGGTCCCGCTCCACGCCGGCCACTGCCAGCAGCTCGCCCGTGTTGGGTCGACCGACGATCGCGATGCCACCGTTCGCGCCGGCAGCCTGCGCCCCCCGCAGCAGAACCCGTTCGACCTCGTACTGCAGGGTGCGGTCGAGCGTGAGATGCACCGTGGCCCCGGCGACAGGCGAACTCATGACCTGCTCGGATCCCGCTATGACCTCACCGGTCGGGCTCTGTTCGAACACCTTCGCGCCGGCAACTCCCTGGAGTTCCTCATCGAGCATGCGCTCCACACCGGCACCCGGTCCGGGCCCGTCCGTGCCGAGCGTGCCCACGATCCGCAGGCCGGACTCCCCGGCGGGATGGACCCTGACAGAGGTGTCCTCCAGGACCAGCGCGGGCAGGAGTCCTTCTTCGGTGAGGACGCTGCGCGCCTGCTCGGCCTGCTCGGGCGTGGCCGCGTCGACCAGCTTCACCCAGGGGTCGTCCGGGCCGGAGCCATCGAGGCGGGCCATCAGCTCCTCCTCGGTGGCGTCGGTGATGCCGGCGAGCGAGGCAACGAACCGTCCTTCCGCCCTGGGGTCGTCGGCCGCCAGACGCCCCAGCGCACGTGCGTCAGCGGCAATCCGCACCCGTGGGAGCGATATTGCGAGCTCGGCGCCGTTGCGGTCGAGTATCGGTCCGCGAAGTGCCGCTATGGGGAACTCCCGCACTCCCTGAACGGCGCCGGCGCCGGCCAGGCTCTCGCCGTCGGACACGATGACCGCGAACAGCTTCCACAGGGGCACCACCGCCGCGAGGGCCAGTATCGCCACAGCCACCTTCAGGCGGCGCGCAAGTGCCGCTTCCTGGGAGGCGGATCCCCTGCCGGCGCCGCCTTTCCGCCCACGCCGGGCGGGCTTCGCAGCGGTGCGCTCCCTGGCCGCCCCGGCAGGGCGACGTGACCCGGAGCGGCGATCGCCGGTTCCCTTGCCCCTTGCGGCTCGCCTCGCCCCCGAGCCGTCGCGCGAAACATCGCCGCGACGCGGTCGACCTCGTCGGGCGCCGGTACTTCCCTTCTGGCTCAACCGCGCTCCTCCGCGGCTGCGTTCGCCGGATCAACCGGCGACACGACAGCGGAGGACGGAACGGCCACGACCGCGGCCGGCTCGATCATTCCGATGTCTGCGGCCGACTCGAGGATCTGCGACGGCGCCTCGGCCTCGGCCACCTGTGCGCGCAGCTCGGACTGGCGGCGCGACTCCTCGCTCATGTCGGCGCGGACGGCTTCCAGCGCGTCCTGGCCGACGACACGCTGGGCCTGCAGGCCGACGGCAATGGCGATCATCGCCACCATCGCCACGACGATGACAGCCGCGCTCGGGGCAAGGCGGCGTTGCGAACCGGCCGACGCGGCCCGTTTCGTACCGGCTGGGCCCCTGTCGGAGCGCGATGTCCCGGGGCGTGACCGGCGAGCGTCTGGCCGTGCGGTACGACCGGGCCCAGTCCGTCGCGATCCGTTGGCACTCTTCGTACGACGGTCACGCGCCCCCTGGGGGCCGCGGGCCTTGCGACGGTCACGCGGCTTCTCATGGCCGCGCGTCGATTCGCGGACCGCAGTCAGACTCACGACGCCCATCCGACTCCCCCGTCATCACCGTCGCCGGCACCGACACCCACGAGCTCCTCGGCCGCGCGCATGCGCACGCTCCTGGAACGCGGGTTGGCCTCGACCTCGGCGTCGTCGGGCTTCCATGCACCGCGCCTCAGCAGCTTGACCGTGGGAATGGCCCCGCAGACGCACTCGAGTCCGGGAGGGCAGGTGCAGCCGCCGGTCTCGGCTTCACGGAGCGCTCCCTTCACCATCCGGTCCTCGAGCGAGTGGTATGAGAGCACCGCGATGCGGCCGTGCAGGGTCAGCGAGGACAGTGCTGCGTCGAGCGCCGTCTCGAGCTCCGCGAGCTCGCTGTTGACCTCGATCCGGATCGCCTGGAACGTCCGCTTCGCCGGGTGCCCGCCCTTGCGGCGTGCCGCTGCCGGGATGGAGTTCGCCACGATCTCGGCGAGCTGTTCGGTGTCCGCGACCGGCCTGGCGTCCACGATGGCCCTGGCGATGCGGTCGGCGAAGCGCTCTTCGCCGTAGCGCGAGATGAGGCGGCGGAGCTGGGCGAAGGAGTAGTCGTTGACGACGCCTTCGGCGCTCAGCGGTTCGCGCCGGTCCATCCGCATGTCCAGCGGTGCAGCCGCGCGGTAGGAGAACCCGCGGTCGGGCTCGTCGAGCTGGGGAGAGCTCACCCCGAGGTCAAACAGCACGGCACTTGCTCCTTCTCCGGTCCGCTCAAGGACCAGTTCGTCGATTGCGGAGAACGGGCTCCGCACGATTTCGACCCGATCGCCGAAGCGGTCGAGTCGACGTGACGCCGCCCCGGTGGCGCGGTCGTCGCGGTCGATTCCCAGCAGCCGCAGCCCGGGGTTCGCCTCGAGCAGGGCCTCGGCGTGCCCGCCTCCGCCCAGGGTGGCGTCGACATAGAGACCGTCGGGCACGTCGGAGAGAACCTCGAGGACCTTCTCGAGCATGACGGGCCTGTGCGCGAAGTCATCCGGCACCGCCACTCCCCGCTGTGGACCGGGCTCGTGCGGCCGGGCTCACAGGTGCGGTCCCCCCGCTGGGCGGGACCCCGTCCTCGCAACCCCGCCGGGATGTCTCCCCGGTCGGGACGATTGGGCGCGGACGGAGTGCGGGGCCAACCGGTGCATGGGGCGGGACCCCGCCCACCGGGGGGACATTGGCACTCTGTGAGATGAGCGGAGCCACCCCGGGCGCGGCGCGGTGGGCAGCCGGGCCTGCAGGCAGGAGTGTGGGGAGGTGCATCACAACGCCTCCGAGAGCCGGTCGTCGAGGTCGCCGCCGCCAGCCATGTCGGACTCGATTGCCAGCCATGCGTCGCGGGGGTAGATCGCGATGTGGTTGCCCATGCCGATCAAGGCCACCTCGCGGCCGAGGTCGACCCGGTCCCGCAGCCGGGCCGGGATGGTGACCCGATTCTGGCCGTCGGGGGTGAAGACGGTGACGAACGACTTGATGTAGTTGAGCTCGCGGTTCGAGTAGTCACCACTGGCGGCCATGTTGCGCAGCACCTGCTCCCAGCGGGCGGGCTGCATCATCGCCACGAAGTTGCCCTGGAGCGTAAGGACTCCGCCTTGCTCGAACGCGCTGCGGAACGACGACGGCAGCACCAGACGACCCTTGTCGTCGATGTTGTGCTCGTTGTATTCCCAGAAGTCCACGGCGATTCTCCGGCGGGGCCGGTGATTGGCCAGTGCCACCACCTGTTTCCCCTGTGCTCCACTTCGAGCCACCGTATTCCACTTGCACCCACTTCGCACGAGTTTCATGCATGAAATTTCCGCACTGCGGGCGCGCGGCACCACAGAGGGTGATATTCAGGGAGTCGGCTCTCGCGCTGGGTGGTGCCGGGTCAGGGAAGTGCGGCTACGAGGCGCTCCACCACGCCCCACTGCGTGCCGCGGTCGAGCGGCGTCGCGGGGGGTGCGATGGCTTGCACACCTTCGACCAGGCGTGCCCGAACGGCGTCGGGCAACCCGCCCATGGCCGTGGCCAGCAGGTGAGGCTCCCAGCGCAGGTAGGCGACGGTCTGGAACCTGGCATGGGTTCGGGTGCGGCGCTGGGAGACCCCGACGAGCTTCCTTCCCCCGGCCACCACCTCCCCGGGCCCGACCCCGGCGAAGCACGCGACGGCGCCGAGGCGGCGATCCCGCATTGGGCCGGCGAACACCTCCGGCGGGACGTCCGTCTCCGCTGCTACGGCCGAGCGCCAGGCATCGCCCACCCAGGCTGACGACAGACCGACATCGTCGACCCAGAGCGGGTCGTCGGCGCCCAGCACCAGGTCCACCCAGACCTGCTGCGCCGGTGCGAGGTACACCGCTCCGCCACCCGAGCGCCTACGGGCCACTTCGAGGCCGACCTCCGGGGATTCCGGAGCCGGCTGCGAGCTGCCGAGCACCAGTGCGGGTGACTGCACGAAGTTCACGCGCAGCGATCGGCCGGGGCCCACCTCGAGTGCGTGCAGGGATCCAGCGGTTCCCTCGAACGCCTCGGCGGCCCATCCGCCCTTCGACTGCAGGGCGCGGGCGACACCGTCGGCCAGCGTCACTGGCGCAGGTGTCCCCGCTTCCAAGGCGAGGTCAGTCTTCCTCGGGAGTCCCGGCGATGGCCGCCTCGCCGAAGAACGCCGTGGCTGCCGGCTCGAAGGCGGGCCCGCGGCGCAGGTGGTGGCCGCCGTCGACGCTCACCGAGGTGCCGGTGACCCACGTCGACTCGGGCCCGAGCAGGAACCTGACGAGCGACGCTACGTCGCCGACCTGCCCAGCGCGGGCAACGGGCATGTTGTCGGTGTAGCTGTTCATCACCTGTTCGTCGTCCATGACCATGGACACGAGATCGGTCTCGACGATTCCCGGGCGCACCGAGTTGACCCTCACACCAGCACGGCCCAGTTCGTCGGCCGTGTTGCGGACCAACATGTCGATGCCTGCCTTGGACACGCAGTACGGGCCCATGTACGGATGGGTCACTGCGGCTGCGATCGAACTGATCGCCACCATCGATCCGCCGCCATTGGCCGCGATCGCCGCGCCGGCGTGCTTGAAGAGCAAGAAGGTGCCCGTGAGGTTGGTGGACATGACGTCCTCCCACTCCTCGAGCGGCGTGGAGACAATCGGGCCGAGCCCGCCGCGCCCGGCGGAAGCGACCGCGAAGTCCAGGCCGCCGGTGTGCTGGGACGCACGGGCGACAGCCGCTGACACGGCCTGCTCGTCCCTGGCATCGGCCACCACCCACGACACGTGCTGTGCGCTCGGGGCAACGGACTCGAGTTCCGCCGCCGCGGCCCGCAACCGATCCTCGGTTCGGCCACAGATTGTCACTGCCGCCCCGTCCGCTGCGAGCAGTCGGGCGCACTCGAGGCCTATCCCGCTTCCGCCGCCGGTCACGAGTGCGGCCTTGCCGGCGAGGGGAGCGCTGTCGGTACCACTTGGTGCGTTCATGGGCGGGCAGCGTAGCCCCACCGGCCTACGCTGCCGGAATGGTCAAGTGGCCGCGCCGCAGACAGGCAGCACGGGTGGTCGTGTTCGATCCCGCCGGACGCGTGCTGCGGATTTCGGCGCACGATGCGGCACGTCGATCCGACGGGCACTGGTGGGAGGTCCCCGGCGGTGGAATCGACCCGGGTGAGGACACCCACCATGCGGTGCGTCGCGAGCTCTGGGAGGAAGCCGGCATCGCGGACGCCGAGATTGGACCCGTGGTGTTCACCCAGGCCGTCGAGTTCACCTTCGGCGGATGGCACTTCGACCAGGACGAGTGGATCCACGTGGCCCGCTGCAGCGGGGAGTCGACCGGCCCGAAAGGTCTCGAGGCCCTGGAGGCCATGGCGTTCGGTGAGCAGCGCTGGTGGGAGGCCGAGGACCTGATCGCCTCGGGCGAGCGCACGATCCCCTACCCGCTGGCCGAGCACCTCATCGCACTTCGGGACTGGGAGTTGCCGCCTGAGCCGATCGACATCACGCCAACCCCCGACGAGGTCACTGCGTGGCGCGGCCAACCGTGACGCGGTCGACCAGGTGCGCTGACATGAAGGACTCATCGGGCGTGCGGCCGATTCCCGCACCGTCGGGCACGATCATCCGGCCCGCCGCCGAAGTCTCCAGGGGCTCACACACCTCCGCGGCCACATAGCGGTTCGACGGGCCCAGGTCGGTGGGCAGGGTGCAGCCGGGCAGCGCTGCCACCGCGAGCGCAGCCGCGCGCCCGATGCCCAGCTCGAACATGCCTCCCACGAAGCAGTCGACTCCCCGGGCTGCGCACAGCGATACCGCTGCTCCTGCGGCGGCCACCCCGCCGATTCGTGCCGGCTTGATGCTCGCGACCCGCATCGCCCCGGCACCGATCGCGTCGGCCACCGCGTCGAGTGACACGAGTGACTCGTCGAGCGCGACGGGGGTGCCGATCGATCCCGCAGCTACCGCCATCTCGCCCCACGGGGTGCCGGGGGCAAGCGGCTGCTCGACGTATGCCAGTTCGAGGGAGTCCACTGCCCCCAGCTCGGCCACGTCCAGGGACCCGTTGGCGTCGATCGCCACCGGTACGCCAACGGCGGACCGGACCGCCTGCACCGACGCAGCGATCCGGTCCGGGCCCGAGACCTTCAGTTTCACCATCGAGGCGCCCGCGCCGACCGCCGCGGCGGCCTGCTCGGCCAGCCACCCCGGCGACTCATCTGGTGCGGCCAGCACGGCAGTCCAGTCGGTGAGTGCGTTCGGCGTGGTGCCGGCGCTCGCGGCCAGATGGGCGACAAGGGAGATCCCTTCGCGTCCCAGTCGGAGGTCGAGCAGCGCATCGGCGAGCGCCGCCGAAGCTGCCGGCGCCGCGTACCCGGCAGGCATCCGGTCGGCGAGGCATGCCGCCGCCAGCTCGCCGGTCAACGCGGTCCAGGCGGCATCGGAACTCTCCGTCACGTACCCACCGCCGGACAGCGTGGGGCACTCGGAATGACCGACGCTGCCATCCGCGTCGAGCACCGCTATCAGGATGGAATCACGCCACTGCTGTGACGAGTTGGCGCTGCGGTGCGCGGACAGCAGTTCCACGCGCACCCGGGACAGCTGGATGCCTACGGCCACGTGCGGCACCACTCGAGGTACGACACGACGTCACGCGCCACCTGCGTCGGTGGAGCCGACCCGTCGCCTCCATAGGCGGTCACCATTCTGAAGCGGATGTAATCCTCCGGTGGCACCGGGAGGTGCGGAGGGGTCGACCACCACCTGGTCGGAGCGAGCCGGATCGCCTGGCGGGCCGCCACCCACCAGAGCGACGGCCGGGGCAGCACTGCCAGGATCACGGCGAGCAGGGTTCGGAACTCCACGGTGGCGACCCTACGCGCCCTGCGTTGGCCCGGAACGGTGCGCGTCACGCTCGCAGCGATCCAGTAGCTCCCAACCGACTGCCGCTGCACCGAGCAGGGGCCCGTCCGCGCCACAACCGGCCGGACGGATCTGCGCTCCGCGTGCGAACTCGATGCGCGCCACACGGTCCAGTTCGGCCTGGGCGGCCTCGAAGAACGGCTCACCGAAGCCCAACGCGACAGATCCCGCCACGACCGCCAGTCGGAGGTCGAGCAACGAGCACACGGAGCCAACCGCCCTGCCGACCAGCCTGCCAGCACGCACGCGAACATCGAGGCCGGCCTTCCTGGCCGGCGCACCCGTGGCCTCGGCAATTGCCGTGCCGGAGACCTCTGCCTCCAGGCACCCCCTCGACCCGCACACGCACCTGCGTCCGTTCGGATGCACGATCACATGGCCTATGTGTCCGGCGTTGCCGTGGTTGCCGTCGAGAAGCCGGCCATCGAGCACGATCCCGCCGCCGACCCCGGTGGACACGACCATCGCGAGGTAGTCCCTCTCCCCCTGCGCCGCGCCGTGGCGACCCTCACCGAGCGCCAGGGCCTTGGCGTCGTTGTCGACCCGCGCATCGAGGCCGAAGCGTTCGCGCAGCCGCTCCCCGAGCGGGAAGCCGCGCCACTGTGCGATGTTGAGTGGCGACACGGACTGCGCGCCCGAGTGCGGATGGGTCGGCGACGGCCCTGTCATGGGACCACCGCAGCCAACCCCGATGCACAGCGGCTCACGCCCGCAGTCGGCCATCGAGTCCGCCAGCACACCCGCAGCCCTCGAGAACAGCTCCTCGCCATCGGCTCCGCCGGTCTCGACTCGGTGGCGGGCGAGCACGGTGCCCGAGGCGTCGACCACTCCTGCTTCGAGTTTCGTTCCGCCGACGTCGAGCGCCGCCACACAGGCGTCCATGCCCACAACGCTAGACCGGCTCCGTCTGGCACACTCATGGGGCGTTGCTCAATGTGGCTGCACCGGTGCCACACTGGCATTCCGCGATGCGGACCCGGTCCTCCACCGGAGCGAGGCAGTCGCGGGTCAACGGGGAGAGGGAAAGAGGCCCAGATGACCGTCACGTCGCAAAACCCGGGAACGCAACCGGCAGCGTCGGGCGCGTTCGGGGAAGCGTTCTCACGGATCACCGCCTCGGTGGCCCGTGCCATCCGGGGCAAGGACGACGTGATCCGCGCCGCGCTCACCTGCCTGCTCGCCGAAGGCCATCTGCTCGTCGAGGACGTGCCGGGCGTCGGCAAGACCAGCCTCGCAAAGGCGCTTTCGAGGGCACTCGGACTCGAGTTCGGTCGCGTGCAGTTCACACCGGACCTGCTGCCCGCCGACGTGGTCGGCGCCTCGGTCTGGCATGCCCACGACGGCAGCGTCGAGTTCAAGCCAGGGCCCGTGTTCACGAACCTGCTGCTCGGCGACGAGATCAACCGCGCATCGCCGAAGACCCAGTCGGCGCTGCTGGAGGCAATGGAGGAGCGCCACGTCACCGTCGACGGCGCCACCCGGGCACTGCCGCGGCCATTCATGGTGATCGCCACTCAGAATCCGCTCGAGCACCAGGGCACGTTCCCGCTGCCAGAGAGCCAGCTCGACCGCTTCCTGATGCGACTGTCGATCGGGTATCCCGGCGCAACCGAGGAGAAGGCCCTGCTGATGGAGACCCACCACGACCAGTCCCTTGAGCGGGTCGCGCGAGCCGTGTCGGCGACAGACGTTCCGGCGATGATCGACGTGGCCCGCCGGGTGCACGTGGCAGACGCAGTCGCGGGGTACGTGGTCGACCTCGCCGAGCGCAGCCGCAACCACGCCGAAGTCGTCCTGGGGGTCTCGCCCCGGGCGGCGCTCGGGTTGCTCTCCGCATCGAAGGTGTGGGCTGCCACCGATGGCCGCGACTACGTCACACCCGATGACGTGAAGAGGCTGGGCGATGCGGTTCTCTCGCATCGGATCGTGCTCGCACGCAGCGCCGTCGCCCGCGGCGCAGACGCCGGTGCCTTCGTGAAACACCTGCTCGAGAGCACACCCGTACCGGGCTGAGCGGGCGTCCGGGCCGCTGATGAGACTGTCCCTCCGCAACCTCGCGGCCTGCACCGTGACGGCGGCAGCCGCGCTGGTGGTCGCTTGGCTGTTCGGCCTGCCCGAGCTGGCCGCCCTCGCTGTCGCCGGTTGGGTGGCGCTCGGGGCCACCGCCGCCTGGGTCCGCCTGGCCCGCGCCCCGCAGCTGCGCGCCACCATCTCGCCCGCCGCCTGTGAACGCGGTGAGACCGCAGTGCTCGAGCTTCGGTTCGTGGCCGGCGCCCACGCCTCGGCGCAGGCGCGGTTGTTCGGAAGACTCGGCACGGCCGGCCAGGGAATCGTCGCCATCGGCCGCCTCGACGAGGGCCAGTCGGCACCGGTTCGCATCGAGTTGCCCACCCCGACCCGCGGGCTCGTCACGGTCGGCCCGCTACAGGTGCTGCTCACCGACCCGCTCGGGTGGTGGCACACAGAGCGACCCGCAGCGACCACCGCTGCGCTGCTGGTCAGGCCGAAGGTGCACCAGCTTGCCGACAACCTCGCCACGGGAGGTCGGATGCCCTCGCCCGGCAGCCACAGCGGCTCGGCGCTCACCGGTGCGGACGCCGACGCGGACCTCGTGGGACTCCGCCCGTACGTGCCCGGCGACGACCTGCGCCGGGTGCATTGGCGCACATCGGCGCGGCGCAACGAGCCACACGTGGTGCAGGTCGAGCCACCGGCGCGGGCTCCGGGCACGACCGTGGTGCTCGACCAGGGCCCGGACTCGACCGCCGGTGGGTTCGAGCGGGCCGTGGAGGCCGCCGCCAGCGTGCTCACCGCCGCGGCCATGGAGGGCCGGACCATACGGCTCGTGCTAACGCACCCCGCCGTTGGCACCGACGACGGCGATCACCGCGCGGAGCCGGCCGACTCAGGTGATCTCACGGCCTCCGGCCTGGCCGACCTGCTGGATACGCTCGCAACCATCGACCGGCGCCCCGGCGATCCCACGGTCGCGATCGATGTATCCGCGGGCGCCGAAGACACCGTGGTGCTGTGCACCGCATCGCGCGCGGATGTTGCTCCTGACTTCGGTGGCTGCGATGTGGTCGTGTCCTGCGACGAAGCGAACACGACCATGACCCCGCACGGTGCGCGCCTGGTGCACTGGCTCGGCGACACGAGCCTCGGCGATGCATGGCGCACCGCGGTCGAAGCCAGCTGGGCCGCGACATGAGCCCACGAAGCCCGGCCTCGGCCCTGCCACCGACCGCCGGCGGCTGGTACTGGGGTGCGGAGCTCTCGTGCCTGCTGCCCGGCCTGGCGCTCGCTGTCTCTACGGTCAGACTCTTCTCCAGCCCCGCCCCCACCCTGACCCTCGTGGCCGTGGCCACACTGGCCTGGGCGCTCGCGCTCGTCCTGCGGCTGTCCCCGTTGTCCGGAGGCGCCTCGGAGGTCGCCCACCTGCTCCTCGGCTTCGCGCTCCTCGCCTGGGTGGTGGCGCCGGCGGCCCGCTTCGGACCGCTACCCACCCCGGCGTCGCTCACAGAACTCGCGGAGTTGGTGCGCTCGGACTTCGCCGTGTTCGACCAGGACATGGCCCCGCTCGATCCGCGCGCCGGACACATGGCCGTGCTCGCCGCCCTCGTGTGGGTGCTGGCGTTGTTCTGCTCCAGCACCGCCATGCGGGTCCGCTCACCGGTGCAAGCGGTCCTGCCGCACGTGGTGGCGATCCTGGCGCTGGGCTTCGTGGCACGAGACCAGGCCCGGCCGGCCACAGCAGCCGTGCTGCTCGTCGCCATCGGCGGGTACGCGCTGGCCCAGGCGGCGTGGCGAAACGCAGCGTTTCGCTGGCAACCCCATGGCACCCATGGCATCACCCGGCCCCTCGCGGCGGGCCTGGCGATCATCATCGGAGCCCTCGCCGTCACCTCGGCGATCACGCCTCTCAGCCCGGTGCAGAACGATCCTGTGGTCGACCTTCGCCGAGGAGGGCTCGGCGACGGGGGCCCGCGCACGGTCGTCTCGCCTTTCGTTGAGGTCGGCTCCAACCTGTCCAGCCGGAGCAACGACCTGCTGTTCACGGTGCGTACCGACACCCCGGACTATTGGCGCCTCACGTCTCTCGAGGAGTACGACCCGGAGGCCGGCATCTGGGTCCTGGCCAACTCCTACGAGCCGGTCAGGGGCGGAGAGCTGGCACCCGGGGCCGAAGCGGATGCGGCCGTCGCGGACGCTGAGATGTCGATTCGCTCACTCGGGGGCATATGGATCCCGTCGCCACCGGATCCGCTCACTGTGCGCTCCGACATCGAGCTCAACTGGGACCGCGCCTCGGGCTCGCTGATCAGCCGCTCTGGCGACGTCGCCACCGGAGACGAGTTGCGCTTCGAGGCTGAGACTCCCGCCCTGGACCCGGCCACGCTTGGAGGCCGCCAGCCCGGAGCAGCCACACCGCGGTTGCTGGATGCATCGGGCACGCCCACGACCCTCGCCGCCGAGGCACAGCTGCAGACCTCGGGCCTCGACACCTACGAGTCAGCCCTTGCGCTGCAGAACTGGTTCCGCTCCGAGTTCACCTACGACGAGACCGTCGACTACTCGACCAGCCGGGACCCGCTCGCCGCGTTCCTCGACCTGCGGCGCGGATTCTGCCAGCAGTTCGCCACGGCATTCACGCTTGCAGCACGATCGCTCGGCATTCCTGCGCGGGTGGTGGTCGGCTTCACCCCGGGCAACCCGGTGCAGGGCGACCCCACCGAACTGGCCGTCTACGGACGACAGGCGCATGCATGGCCCGAGGTGCTCATCGACGGGGTCGGCTGGGTGTCCTTCGAGCCCACTCCCGGACGCGGCAACCCGGCAACCACCCAGGTCACCGGGGTACCTCCCGCCCAGGCGGCCCCGCCCGAGGGTTCCGAACAGAGCATCGACCAGCCTGACGACTCGACCACCACCACCGAGGCCACACAGCCGGAATCGGCGGGTGAGGCCAACCCCGACCAGGGAGTCGGCGACAATACCGAACAGGTCAACGCCGGCGGGGCCGAGCAGCAGGAGTCGGCCGGACCGTGGCGCTGGATCCTGCCGCTGCTGGCGGTGGGCGTCCTCGGCGCGGCAGCGGTCGTGCTGATCCGCCGTCGCGGTCCCGGCGATCCGCCGCGGCGCGAGCAGGATCCGGTGTCGACAGCTTGGTACCGGGCATGCGCACTGCTCGAGCGTGCAGGTTCACCGATCGGCGCGGCCGAGACCCCCAACGAGTACGCGCACCGTGTCAACCAGGCCAGGGCGCTCGGGGCGCTGGTGGTGCTGGCACAGCTCGAGTCGGCGCGAAGGTGGTCGTCGCGGCCGCCGGGTGCCGTCGACAGCGAAACGGCTCAGCTGGCGCTGGTCGAACTGGCCGCCCAGTTGGACACCGCACTGGATCTCGAAAGGGCGACCGAGACGGCCAGCAGCTGAGATCGGCTCGGGAACCGGTGCTCAGGACTCGTCGGTGTCCTCGTCGCGACGCAGCCGGTCGCGGGCACGGGTGCCTGCACTGTCGATGTAGTCGCGCAGGCTGTTGCGCCGGATGGCCTTGGTGGCCTCCTGCATGCCGGCTCGACCCACGCGGCGCAGGTTCCGTTCGATGTACATCGCCGTGGCGAACATGCCGAGGAACCCGACGAAGCCGAGCAGCCAGTTGATGCTCAGCAGGAGTACCGACACGGCAAGCCAGACAACGAACAACACGATCGCCCAGCGCAGCTTGCCGAACGCGTCACGGTAGACCGTTGTCTTGGAGACCTGATCTGCCAGATCGGGATCCGACTCCCTCAGCTGGCTCTCGATCTCACTCAGGATGCGCTGCTCGTCTTCAGAGAGCGGCATGGGCGGTGACCCCCTGACGTCCGATGAACTGCATGATGACACACGCTACCGCCGTTTGTGGACCCCCCGGCTCCGCCAGCGTCGAAAAATGAGGGCATTCGCAGCCTTCACCCACGGTCGACACGCGTGATCTCGAGGCTGCGGTGGTCGGTGCCCTCCACCAGGTACTCGAAGCTGCGGGGGTGGTCCCAGCGCTGGGCCATCCATTCCACCAGGGGCTCGCGCACCCAGGGATGTGCGTCACACAGCCGGCCTTCGCACTCCCCCACGGGCACCACGGCGGCCTCGGTCACGATGCCGTCGGGGTCGTGGCCCGTGCGCATCCGGCCCGACACTCCGAGCGCCCGGTACACCTCCACACGCAGGTTCCAGCCGAGCCCGGGTGCCCGGGCGGTGATTTCATAGAGCGGCCCACTCCAGGCCGTCACCGACAATCCGGTCTCCTCGACCACCTCGCGGGTGAGGCCACCCACCACTTCCTCGCCCTCGTCGATCACCCCTCCGGGAGGCGTCCAGTCGATGATTCCGCCACGGCGCACGTTCTGCACCAACAACAACCCGGGGTCGGTCGACTCTGGCCCGGCGCGACCCACCACCTTGCCCATGACCGCCGACTCGATGACGGCACCACCAACCAGCCACTCATGCACCCGCCCAGTCTGTCACGGCGAATGACCCGGCCACCGATGGGAGCCGCACCGCGTGCGGCCGTACAATCAGGGTCGTGAACGACAGCCCACAGACCGCTGGTCCGGCCTCAGGCAGCGAAGGCCTGCCCGAGCGGGGCGAAGGCCTGCCACAGACCGCG
Source organism: Actinomycetes bacterium (assembly GCA_024222295.1). Taxonomy (NCBI): domain Bacteria; kingdom Bacillati; phylum Actinomycetota; class Actinomycetes; species Actinomycetes bacterium. The sequence continues at coordinate 150,351 of JAAEPF010000051.1, read as the reverse complement.
CTACCGCCCGTGGCGGCGCGGGTTCTCGCCTTCCTCTCAGTGTTCATCGGAGCGGCAGCCGGAGGGTTCATCGGCTATGCGTTCGGCGAGCTCGGTGGTTTCGGCTCTGTTGCCACGGGGTTCCTGACCCTGCTGGTCGGCCTCGGATTCGCGGGCGGAGTGGCGGTCATCGCCGTGCTCACGCTGCGCGCCCTCGGCGAGTGGCAGACGATCCGCCGCCAGGGACCAGAGGCCGTGCGCGCGGCCCGCGCCGAGCGCTCGGCGCGCAGGAGCTGAGCCGAGTTGGCGACCCCCGACGTCGATCCGGACCTGACCGCCGAGCTTCTCGACGTCGCGCTGCAAGCGGCGAGCGCAGCTGCGGAGCTCGTGCACGGCAGCCGTCCGGCCGACCTGACCGTCGAGACCAAGTCGAGCGCCACCGACCACGTGACCAACATGGACCGCTCGTCCGAGGCCCTCGTGCGCAGGATCATCCAAAGGCGCCGGCCCGCGGACGCGGTCATCGGCGAGGAGGACGGCGGCACCGCCACCGACACCGGCGTCACATGGTGGGTGGACCCGATCGACGGCACGACCAACTACGTCTATGACCACCCCGGCTACGCGGTGTCCGTGGCCGCCTGGGTCGACGGACAACCCGTGGCGGCAGTGGTGGAGGACCCGACCCACGGTCGCACCTACAGCGCTTCACGCGACATGGGTGCGTTCTGCAACGGCGAGCGGCTGCAGCTCGGGGCCCCACCGCCGCTCTCGCAGATGCTGGTTGCAACGGGCTTCGGGTACGACCCGGCGCGCCGCTCGAACCAGGGGCAGGTGGTGGCCTCGATTCTCGCCGACATACGCGACATCCGTCGGATGGGAGCCGCTGCGGTGGACCTGTGTTCGGTCGCGGCCGGCCGCGTCGACGCGTACTACGAGGTGGGCCTCTCATGGTGGGACCTGGCCGGCGGACTGCTGGTGGCCATGGAAGCCGGTGCCGCAGTGGAAGCGATCGAGGGCGGCCCGCCGAGGCCGGGATCGGTGCTGGCTTGCCACCCGGACCGAACGGCCGAACTGCGCGACCTGTTGCTCACCGCAGGAGCGAGCGGGCTCTGAGCCGCGTGATGTGCGAGACCCCGGTCAGCGGGTCTGCTGCTCGCCCGGCGTGCCGTCGGGTTTGCGCTCCACGACAGCGGCGTCGCCGACCGATGCCTCCGGGGCCGGCGGCAGCGCCTCGAGTTCGGTACCGGGTCCCGCACCATCTCTTTCGAGGGTGGCGGCGTCGCCGATGTCGACGTTGGGATTGGGCGGCAGCTGGGACAGGTCGCCACTGCCGGGTGCCGGGTCCTGGCCGCTTCGCTCGACCGTGGCTGTATCGCCGATGTCGACGTTCGGATTGGGCGGCAGCTGGGACAGCTCAGGGGCCGGCTCGAACACATTGACCGTCGGCTCCACCTCGCCGGCGCCATCGTTGATCGCCTGGAAGGTGAGCACCCCGCCGGTAACCACGGCCAGGGCCACGCCCAGGCTCACGAGCACCTTGGTGCGCCCGACTCGATGCTCGCTCGCCATCAGCCTGCGCAGGTCGGACTCGAGATCTGCGGGCGCCGCACCGAGCTGGCCGGCGAGCGCCTTGAGGTCGGCGCCCCGCAACGGAATCACCGTGCCGCGGTCGACGTGGCGCAGCTCCCACACCATCTCGAGGTAGCTGTTGAGCACGGCCTTGCGACCCACTCCGTCGCTCAGCAGCGAGATGTCGGGACCGGCCCTCAGGTAGCCCTCGTTGAGGTCGACGATCAGCTGGCTGCGCGGCGGCACGATGTCTTCCGGCGCCACGCCGTAGATCCGCCCGAGCTCTTCGAACACATCTGGTGAGACCTCGATGGCGCCGCTCTCGAGCGCCATCAGCCTCGTCGCGTCGACGTCTCCGTCGAGCTGGTCGGCGACCTGTTCGAGACCTAGTCCCTGTCGGGTGCGTGCCTCCGCCAGCAGCAGCCCAACCCTCTCAGGGGGCGCTTCGAGGACCGCAACGGGCTCGTGACCCGGAAGCGGCAGGCCCGCATCCGATGAGGTACCGCCCAGGTCCTCCATTGGGGTGTCGTTTGCCATGGGTCAGCTCCTTGGCTTCCAATCGGTCCACCCCAGCACCTACCTGAGCATTTTCTCGCACTTCTGCCCCACCACAAGGCCCAATCGGCTGGGTAATCCCCCCAGCGTCCACGCACACCTGCCGGATGCGGGCTGGATGCCGGCTGTTCCGGGGTCGGTGGTACACGCCGACGGGCCCCGGACGGACCCCCGCGCAGCTTCAGATGGCCTTTGTCCCCCGCAGCGGTCTTCCATGGGCGAGAATGCACGGCGTGGGTACGACAATCCTGACCGTCGAAGACGACGAGCGAATCCGCACCTCGGTGCGGCTCGCGCTCGAAGACGAGGGCTGGAACGTGATCGAGTCCGAAACCGGCGAGGACGCGATCGCCACGTTCGGCTCCTCCAATGCGGACGTGGTACTGATCGACATCATGTTGCCGGGCATAGACGGTTTCGAAGTGTGCCGCTCCATCCGGCGCCAGAGCGACGTGCCCATCGTGATGGTGACCGCGCGTGCGGACACCCACGACGTGGTGGCGGGCCTGGAGGCCGGCGCGGATGACTACCTGACCAAGCCTTTCGTGCCGAAGGAGCTCTCGGCGCGGATCCGTGCGATGTTGCGAAGGGCACGCACGCCCGCCCCCGGCAGTCCACACCTCGTGTTCGGCGAGCTCGAGGTGGTGCCCCAGGAAGGCGTGGTTCTGCGCGACGGCGAACCGGTGCACCTCACCAAGACCGAGTTCAGGCTCCTGGTGGAGCTCGCCGCCCAACCCGGCGTCGTGCTGTCCCGCGAGGACCTGCTCGAACGGGTCTGGGGCCATGGGGTGTTCGGCGACGGACGACTCGTCGACGTGCACATCCGGCGCCTGCGCACCAAGGTCGAACCCGACCCGGCAAACCCGACCCATGTGGTGACCGTGCGCGGGCTCGGGTACAAGCTGCAGGGTTGATGTGAACGCGCACCAGTACGCGGGGCGCGAGATTCGGTTCGGACTCCGTACCCGCATCGCGTTCGCGGTCGCAATGCTCTCGCTGCTGCTGTCCACCGCCGTCTCGCTGACGGTCTACGCGGTGGCCCGCCAGAACCTGCTCGATGCCCGCGAGGAGGTCGCGAGCCGGCGTGCCCTGCGCAACGCCACCGTGCTGTCGGGACGCAACCTCTCCGAGGCCGACAGCAACGAGCTCGAGAGCGCGCTCAGTTCCCTCAGCGATGCCGGCAAGCCGATAGTGGCCTGGGACCTGGGCGCCGGCTCTCAGCCGCTGGACCCGCGCTGGACGCTCGACCAGCTTCCGGAGGAGTTGCGCGACGCGGGCTTCACCGAGGAGGACCCCGTCATCATGCGGTTCGGGTCGGAGGAGGGGACGGTCATCGGCGTGGCCGTTCCCATCCCGGACCAGTCAGCGGCGTTCTTCGAGGTGACCGAACTCGAGGACATCACCGACGCACTCGAATCGATCCGGCTCGCCCTTGCAGCCGCCGTGATCGGCTCCACGGTGGTGGCGGCGCTTGTGGGCTACTGGGCGAGCCGGTACACCATCCGGCCGCTGACCCGCGTGAGCCTCGCGGCACAATCCGTCGCCGCCGGACAGCTCGATACCCGACTCGACTACTCCCAGTACCGCCACGATCCCGACCTGGCACCACTCGTGGCCAACTTCAACGGCATGCTCCAGGCTCTGCAGACACGCATCAACCGCGACGCCCGCTTCGCCAGCGACGTGAGCCATGAGCTGCGTTCGCCTCTCACAACCCTCAACGCAGGGCTCCAGGTGCTCGACAACAACCGCGACGAGATGCCCGAGCGCGCCCGCCAGGCTCTGGACCTGCTCGCACTGGACGTCGACCGCTTCACCCAGCTCGTGGAGGACCTGCTCGAGATCTCGCGCTTCGATGCCGGTGCGGTCCGACTCGAACTCGACGACGTGGCGCTGGCACCGATGGTGCGCAGCACCGTCGCGACGCTCACCGATGGAGGCGTTCCGGTCGAGGCAGACCCCGAGGTGGAATCCCTCGTCATTGCATGCGACAAGCGTCGACTTGCCCAGATCCTCGCCAACTTCCTCAACAACGCCGAGAAGTATGGGGGCGGCGCAACGTCGGTGTCGGTGTCGCGCCACGATCCTGACCCGGAGCACACGAGCGGCGAGCCAACCGTGCGCATCGCGGTGGAGGACGCCGGCCCCGGCGTACCTGTGGATCAGCGGGAGGCCGTGTTCGACCGCTTCAACCGTGGCGACCAGGGCGGCGCCCGCGGTGCCGACATCGGCGTGGGCCTCGGCTTGGCCCTCGCCGCGGAGCACGCGAGGTTGCAGGCCGGGCGGGTCTGGGTCGAGGACCGCGAGGACGGTGGCCAGGGGGCGAGGTTCACAGTCGAGCTGCCGCTGCTCGAGGTCCACCACGACATCTCGGATCCGGACGATCTGGCCGCCGCAACACCCGAGTCGACCAGCAACCTCACGCTCACGGGCGAGCACCGCGCGATCGTGATCCCCGGCCCGAGCGAGGAGGATGACCGGTGAGCGGCACTCCGATCATCCGCATGGTGTTCGCAGTCACGATCACCGCAATCGCGGCTGCGGCGTGCGGGATCGGCACCGACTCCGATCCGCGTGCGCTGCCCGTCACCACGAGCACGACCACCACCGAGGCACCCGGTTCCACGGGGCCGGAGAAGTTCAACCTCTACTTCGTGCAGGCGGACAGCCTCGTGCCGGTCGCCCGCCAGATACCGGCGCGTACGCCCACCGCTGTCATCGAATCGCTCCTAGTCGCGCCCGATGAGTCCGAGGGCACGGGGCTGTCGAGCTCGATCCCTGCCGCGACCCGGCTCCTGGGCCTCCTCACCGTCGACGGGTTGGTCGAGGTGGACCTGTCAGAGGACTTCGAGGACGTGGTCGGCCCGGGCCGCAGCCGGGCCATCGGCCAGATGGTGATGAGCGTCACGGCGCTCGAGGAGATCGACGGCGTGCGGTTCTCGATTGAGGGTGACCCGATCGACGTCAACTCCCTCGACCCCGAACGGGGCATCGTGAGCGTGGTCGACGCCTGTGACTACTTCGACCTCCTCGCCGAGCCCCAGGCGGAGGACCTCGAGCTGTCCTTCGCTCAGCGCACCGTGCTCGACCTGCGCCGCGAAGACCTGCGTCAGCAGTGCAACCTCTGAACCACCTCTGACACCTGCTGGATCGCCCAAGGATCTGCCTGCGCAGCGGTCGCGTATGGTGTCCCCCCATGGCTTGGGTGATCTCGATCGATGCAGGTACCACGGGCGTGCGTTCGTTCGCCATCGACGACAGCGGTGTGCCCGGCCACGTGGCGCATCGCGAGTTCACACAACACTTCCCGCAGCCGGGTTGGGTGGAGCACGACGCCGAGGAGATCTGGCAGGTCACCCAGGCCACGCTTGCCGAGGTCGTGGATGCCATCGGCGGTCAGCCCATCGCCGCGATCGGCATCACCGTGCAGCGCGAGACGATCGTGGCCTGGGACGCACGCGACGGCCGACCGCTCCATCGGGCCATCGTCTGGCAGGACCGGCGCACTGCCCAGCGCTGCGAGGACCTCGAGGCAGCCGGGGAGCTCGACCGGGTGCGCTCGCTGACAGGATTGGTGCTCGACCCGTACTTCTCGGCATCGAAGATCGAGTGGCTGCTTCGCCACGGCGGGGTCGAGGCCGACCAGCACCTGCGGCTCGGCACCATCGACTCATGGCTGCTGTGGAACCTGACCGGCGGCGAGGTGCACGCGACCGACGTGTCCAATGCGGCTCGCACGATGTTGTTCGACATCCGTGACCTCGACTGGTCCGACGATCTGTGCGACCTGTTCGGTGTGCCACGCTCGGCGCTGCCGGATCCGATGCCCTGTTCGGGAACGTTCGGCACTACCTCGGACGACTGTGCCGCGGGGGCCGGCATTGCGGTGTCGGGGATGGCGGGCGACCAGCAGGCCGCGCTGTTCGGCCAGGCGTGTCTCGAGCCGGGCATGGCGAAGAACACCTACGGCACGGGCTCCTTCGTGCTGATGAACGTCGGCAACGCCTGCCCCGAGCCCACAGACGGGATGCTCTCCACGGTCGCGTGGCAACTCCCCGGGTCGATGCTGGGCTCCCCTGAGTCGACGGTCACCCACTACGCGCTCGAAGGCGCGGTCTTCTCCACCGGCTCAGCAGTCCAGTGGTTGCGTGACGGTCTCGGGATCATCGGGTCGGCAGCCGAGACCGGCCCACTGGCTGAATCGGTGCAGGACAGCGGCGGCGTCGTGCTGGTTCCGGCATTCACGGGGCTGGGATCGCCATGGTGGGATCCGCGCGCCCGCGGCACGATCGTGGGGATAACACGTGGCACCAACCGGGCCCACATCGCCCGGGCGGTGGTCGAGTCGATGGTCCACCAGACCCGCGATGTCGTCGACGCGATGACCGCCGCGTCCGGCAGGCAGGCAGCAGAACTGCGCGTCGACGGCGGAGCAGCCGTGATGGACCTGCTGTGCCAGCTCCAGGCCGACCAGCTGGGAGTCACCGTTGCGCGCGCGGCGCAACCCGAGACCACGGCCCTGGGCGCCGCCTACCTGGCTGGCCTAGGCGTGGGCGTGTGGGCCGATGCCACAGAGGTGTCGGCCTCGTGGAGCGCGGACCGCCGGTTCGAGCCGACCGGCGACGCGGACGCTATCGAGGCGGCCCACGCAACCTGGCACAGGGGCGTGGAGCGCTCTCTCGACTGGGCCACCGACTGACCGACCCAGCCATTCGCGGCTTCGTTCAGCCAAGGGCTCCCATACCGTCCAGCATGGCGCGCTCGCGGCCGCGCACGGGCAGACGGCTGCGGCAAACCACCAGCTTCCAACCGTGGTCGGCGACCTCTGCGATGGCGAACTCATCCAGCTCCGCAGCGTCGCCGTCGGCCGTGGCCCCGAGGACGAATCCTGACAGCCACGCCTCGTTGGGCAGTTCATCGCCGTCGCCGCACAGGAGGCTTGCTGAGCCGGTGTCGACAACAGCCGCCCAGTCGGCGTGCAGCAGCCGCATGGCGCCGCCGACGAGGACACAGGCGCGCTGCGCAGGTGATTCGACGGCGGCCAGTTCCGCGGCCACCTGCAGGGCTGCAACCGCCAGGTCCTCATGGTCCCGCCCGGCCGGTCGCACGTCCTCCACATCCGCGCCGTCGATCTCGTGGATCTCCGACACCAGCAGGTCGACCAGTGACTCGTCCGGCAGGTTGATCAGCAGCTCGTCGACCGCGCGGCCAGCGCCACGGTCGATGATGTCTATACCGACCACGTCCCCGCCTACTGCACCCACGCGGGACGCTACGAGACCGAGCGCGCCGGGTCGGTCGGGCAGCCATACGCGCAACACGAACGCCGTCATGCACGACAAGCTAATGCCCGATCGTTTCGGGACTGTTTCCCGGGGTCACCGGTCGGCACATAGGAGGTCTCCGCCGACAGGCGCCTGCCTTGACCGAGCGGTCAAGTTTCCCGCTACGGTGAGCGCCGTGACGAGACGGCTCACCACGAGGGGCAAGGAGCGGAGGGCCCAGCTCCTGGCCTACGCCACGAAGCGCTTCGCCAGCGACGGCTATCACCCCACATCGGTGGCCGACATCGTCGACGGAATGGGAGTCGGCAAGGGCGTCTTCTACTGGTACTTCGAGTCGAAGGAAGAACTCTTCGTCGAGATCCTCCGCAACGCCCAGAAGGACCTGAGACGCACCCAGCAACGCGCCATCGAGGGTGTCGACGATCCGGTGCGCCGCCTCGAGCTCGGCATCCGCGCCGCGGTCCTGTGGATGGCCGAGCACCCCGAGGAACGCCGGCTCTTCGAGTTCGCACGCACCGAGGGCAGCTTCGCCCGGGCGATGAGGGCGGGTCAGTCGGTACTGGTGGCCGACGCCGTGACGCACCTGCGCGAAGCGGTCGAGTCAGGAGCGATCCCGGACCGCGACCCAGAGGCGCTGGCGCACGCCGTGCTCGGCGTCTCCAACCAGCTCACCACGGTCTACATGGGCTCCGCAGACCGCAGCCACGAGGAGGTTGCGGACCTGGTGGTCGCCATCTGCCGCAACGGCTTCGCCGGCCGCTGAGCGGCACGGCGCACCACGCGCTCAGCCCAGCTTGGTGAGCGAACGGCGCAGGTTGCGAACGGCCTGGGTTATCCGCTGCTCGTTCTCGATCAGCGCGAACCGCACATGACCCTCGCCGCCGGGGCCGAATCCGACGCCGGGCGACAACGCCACCTCGGCATCGCGCACGAGCTGAGAGCAGAACTCCACCGAACCCATGTCCTGGTAGGGCTCCGGAATCCGCGCCCAGGTGAACATCGTGCCCTTCGGTGGCTCCACCTCCCAGCCGATGCGGTTGAGCCCATCACAGAGGACGTCGCGGCGGCCCTGGTAGATGGTGTTCACCTGCTCGGGGAAGTCGGGCTCCTCGTTGATGGTGACCGTTGCAGCGATCTGGATGGGCTGGAACGTGCCGTAGTCGAGATAGGACTTCAGCTTGGCCAGCGCCGCGACGACCTCTCGGTTTCCGACCATGAACGCCACACGCCAGCCCGCCATCGAGAACGACTTGGTCATCGAGTAGAGCTCCACCGCGACTTCCTTGGCACCCTCGGCCTGCAGAATCGACGGCGGTCGGTATCCGTCGAATCCGAGGTCTGCGTAGGCGTTGTCGTGAACGAGCAGCACCTCCTTTTCACGGGCGAAGTCGACGACCCGCTGCATGAACTCCACATCCACGCATGTGGTGGTCGGGTTGTGGGGGAATGACAAGACGATCACCCGTGGCTTCGGGTGGCTGTACTCCCATGCCCGCAGCATGTTGTCGAAGAACTCCTCACCGGTGCCGAGTGGGATCTCGCGGACATTGGCCCCGGCGAACAACGGACCGAAGATGTGGATCGGGTAGCTGGGAGCCGGCACGAGTGCCGCATCGTGTGGCTGCAGCAGCGTCCACATGAGGTGGCTGAAGCCCTCCTTCGCTCCGATCGTGTTGATGACCTCGGTCTCAGGATCGAGGTCCACACCGAAGCGACGCTGGTAGTAGCCGGCGATCGCCTGGCGGAGCTTCGGGATGCCCCTCGATGCCGAGTAGCGGTGGTTGCGCGAGTTGCGGGCGGCCTCGGCGAGCTTCTCCACCGTGATCTCGGGCGACGGCAAGTCGGGGTTGCCGAAGCCCAGGTCGATGATGTCCGCTCCGCCGCGCCGCGCCTCGACCTTCAGGCTGTCGATGATCGTGAACACATACGGGGGCAACGAACTGATCCGGCGGAACTCCATCCCTGAACGCTAACCCCTATGCACCGTCGTGCTGCAGACGGTTTGCGAGCAGTGCGGCACCGACGGCCCCGGCCTCGACTCCCCACGGCACGACCTCCACGCGCACGCCACGACGTGCGACCGTCGGGTTGGCGTCGAGGCGGGCCTGCACCGCGGCGAGCCACATGTCGGCGGACCCGACGAGACCCCCGCCGAGGAACACCACCTCGGGGTCGAGCAGGTTGATGATCTGGCCGAGACCGACTGCAACCCACCGTGAGAAGTCGGCCACCACGGACATCGCGCCACCGTCGCCCGCGCGCGCCGCGGCCATGAGCTCCTCGCCGGTCGGCTCCGCCGCGTGTGCGAACGGCGCAGGGTCCAGGGTTCCGGAATCGATGGCGGACCTGACGAGCAATGCCAGGCCTGAACCCGACGCATACCGCTCCCAGCACCCGCGCTGCCCGCAGGGGCATTCCGGCCCGGATGGATCCACCACTGCGTGGCCGGGTTCGCCTGCGAACCCGTGCGCGCCACGAACCAGCCGGCCACCCACCACGACTCCGGCGCCGATTCCGGTTCCGAATGTCACCGTCACCAGGTCCTGTGCGCCCGCGCCGGGCGCGGCCATGGCCGCGAACGCAGCGCAGTTGGCGTCGTTGTCGGCCACGACCGGCAGACCGAGCAACGAACGGAGGTCGCCGGCCACGTCGACGCCCACCAGCACTCCCACATGGGCGGACGTGCGGGCGATGCCGTCGAGGCCCACGTAGCCCGCGATGCCCACACCCACCGCTGCAGGCGCACCGTGCTCCGCGGCGAGTTCCGCCACCAGGGCTGCGAGACCCCGGGGTGTCGGTTCACCGACGTGGCGCCGTCGCTCTAGGATCGTGGGCCCGTCTGCGCCGGCCGGGTCGACCACTACCGCGAGCGCCTTGGTGCCGCCGATATCCAGCCCCAGTAGTGGGGTGCCGGGGTCGCTCGGCGGGGCGCTGGCCATGTCCCCGGTCTACCAGTGCCCACAGCCACCGCAGGTGACCGGCAGCGTTCGGGGTGCCCGTCCGGTCAGGTCCGGATGACCGAGCCGAGGTTCCCGACGGCCTGGATCGCGTCGATCACCTCCGGGCGGTCGGTGATCCACACGATCTGTGTGGTGGCCCCGAGCGCCACCACGTCGAGCGGATCCACCTGGTCGAGGGCATTCGGGCCCTGGTCGGGCTCCATCACGAGCACCGGAACCGTGCCCACGTGCGGCTGCGGCCTCCGCGACTCGATCTCGCGCACCAGGGACCAGTCCGCAGCGTCCGGCACGACCGAGACCCCGCCGGAGCGCAGGTCGACTCCGGCACGGGAGTCGGGCTGGGCGAGGTTCGCTGCACGCTCCAGTGCGGCCAGACGTTCCCCCACCTGCCTCAGGCGCGCCTCGAGGTCAGCCTCGAGGTTCTGCAGGTCGATGACGCGCTCCCGGTCACCACCGATGCCGCTGCCGACCCTGCTACGGGGAGGCTGCGAGCTGGCAGGGGAGGCGGACCGTTCCGCGGCCTCCAGTTCTGCCTCCGCCACCTCGAGTACCTCGCGTGGCGTGTACCTGGAACCGGGGTCGAGCCCGAGCTCCACCGACAACCGGGTGGCGGTCAGGTCCGCCGGTGCATTTGCGCCACTGCGGCCGGGCAGGACCGCGCGAAGGCGGGCGGCCATGAGCCTCGGATCAGCGTTCATGCCCGCACCGACGGAGTCCCCGACAAGGGCTGCACCCTCGGCCAGGAGAGCCACCTCATGTTCGCTGTCCACCGCCGCCTGCTGCTGGCGCTGGTGCCAGAAGTCCTGAAGTTCGAGGAGGAGTTCGAGCCTGGCGGACGTGGCTCCCCCGTCAGGGCGCGGCGCCGGGTCCGGCTCTGCTGCGCGCGACGCCAACAGGTCCGAGTACGACGTGTGGCCGAGGCCGGCGAGCAACCGCCGCTCGGTGCTGCGCAGGTCGGCGAGCCGGCGCCGCTGGCGCCGGGTCATGTTCTCCTCGAACGCGATGCGCAGCATCTCACCGCGGACCGCCTCGACCTCCGCGGCGGCGTCTGCCAATGCGGAGCCTGAGGGATGCGCCGTATCGTGCATCGCGGCCTGCGCCGACTCGATCGCCACCTGACACTCGGCCATCAGCTGTGCGAGCGCCGCTGCCCGCCCTCTACTCGATGCCCGGCGGTCGGCAATGCCTTCCAGCAGTTCGGCGACTTCACCAGGCCTCGATCCGCCGCGTTCGGCCAGCTCCATGGCCAGCTGGTCGGCCAGCTCGCGGACGTTGGCCATCGACTGATCGACACCCCGCTCCGCCGGGCCGGCGGTCGAGGCAGGGTCGGGCACCGAGCGACCGGACCACTTGCTCGCTGAATGCGAACGCTCCTGCTCGAGCGCCCGTGCGACGAGTGTCAGCTCGCTCTGGGCGGCTCGTTGCTGCGCTCGCAGGCTCGAGATCCTCTCTGCGTTCGCGTACTCCGGAACGTCGGGGCCATCTGCACCCTCAACACCAGGGCCTGGCACCACCAGCACTGCAGCAGGCGCCGCGGTGAGTGAGTACGTCTCGGCAAAGGCCGGGTCGAGTGGAACGGTCGTCCCGTTGAGCTCCATCAGTGCCTCGAGCCCGGGAACCCTGGGCTCGGTGAGTGCCTCGAACGTCTCCTTGAGCGAATGGCGATCCGCTGCGCTCGAACCTGCGACGACGGTCACCCGCTTGTGGAGGTCTATCGGCACGGCGCCCGGGGCGCGCGCACGGAGGGTGACAATCCTCACCTGACCTCCGCCTCTCGATCCACGCGTTCCCCAGTTTCGCGACCGCAACCGCCTGCGACCAAGTCCGATACATCCAGCGTCGGGCCTTATGACCCTCCCCTATTGATGCATCATTCCACGTCTATCCGCCTCACGCGAGTAGATGACGCCTCATTGTCGCTCCGAGTGGCCTTGTCAGCACCTTCTGTCGCTCCAGAGGTGCTGTTCGGGGCGGTTTCAGCCCCGTCCTCGCCCGGATCATCTGCGCCGGTCATGTCTTCACCGGGTGGAGCGGCACCGTTGGCCGGCCTGGGACGGGCGACCGAGCCGAGGTCGGCGACCACTGTGCGTAGGGCCTGGGCCGCGTCGTCGACGAATTCGGAGTCCTCGACCATCTCTTCGGCGGCATCGAGGAACGAGCGTGCTGCACCGATCAACTCACGGGCTGCTTGCTGGAGGTGTTCGGTGCCCCTGGAGGCGTGTTCGTTGTCCACGTTCCCACTATGGCCCGCCCACGTCGCGCCTGCCTGCTCGATCGATGGACAACTGCGCTCAGCGAGGTGCGAACTCGATGACCAGCTCGGGGTGCACCACGCGGGCGCGCACAACCTTGCGGCCGCGTAGCGATGACGGAAGCATCAGGTTGCGACGGTAGGGGCCGACTGCGACAGCCAGCTCCCCGCCGGACTCGACCAGGTCCACATCGGCAGCCGACACATGGGGCAGCTGCAGGTGCAGTCTCGACAGGTCGTCGTCGTGCTCCATGCGCATCGGCACACCGGCCGACAGTGCCTCCACCGGATCCACGCCCTCCCACATGGCCTTGCCGTGCAGCGTCAGGCGGTCCACTCCGATGATCTCCTCGGCGCCCAGGCCGGCGCGCAGCACCCGCAACGGGTCGAAACCCTCGCGGATCGCGTCGAGCTGGAGAGCCTGCGCCTCCCGCCACTGCTGCACGAAGCTGCCCTCGGCATCGTCGGGAAGGATCCGGTTCACCACGACGGCGTCGCTGCGGTAGCCGAACAGCGAGAGGTAGGTCAGCGTGCGCCGCGCCTCGGCCACGACCATGCGCTCGGGTGTGACCACGATGCGCGCCAGCGTGCGCTCGGGGTCGGTCAGGAGGTCACGAACCGCGGCCAGTTGTCGATGGAACCGCTCGAGTGAGTCGAATACCTCGGGGCTGGCCACCGGCACGTCGCTCACACGGGCCAGCACCGGGCCCACGACGCGCGTGAGGCGTCGCGAGGCCGGAAACAGATGCCTGATGTACCAGTCGAGGACGTTCGGCAGCGACAGCAGCCTGATCGTCTCGGCGGTCGGCGCGCAGTCCACCACGACCACGTCGTGTTCACCTGCGGCGACCAACCTCTCGATCTCCATCAGCGCCACCAGCTCCTCGAAGCCCGGTAGCAACGCGAGTTCCTCGGCCTCGACCGCGGAGAGGCCCGCCCAGTCGAACACGTCGACCAACCATGTCCGGATGTCACCCCACGACTCCTCGACCGTGGCGAGTGCGTCCAACTGCTGGGCATCGCAGCGCGGTGCCACGGAACTGGGCTCGGATCCGATCTCCAGGTCGAAGGCGTCCTCGAGGGAGTGAGCGGGGTCAGCGGACGTCACCACCACCCGATGGCCGCGGCCGGCCAGCTCCAGCGCCGTTGCAGCGGCGGTCGTCGTCTTGCCCACCCCGCCCTTGCCGGTGAACAGCAGCACTCGCGGCCCCTGGTTCTCATCCATCAGCGTCTCCACGGGGTTCGAAAAGGCCGTGGCGCACACCCCAAAGGCCGCTGAGGGAGAGCTGCAGCATCGGCGACAGGGTTCCGAACGCCAGCTCGGGGCTCGACAACCCGGCCAAGGCCGCCGCCACCGCCACCGCCACGACCACGCCCAGGGAGGCGTTGAGCGGCACCGCCGCGGCCCTGGGGGCGCTTCCCGCGAGGAAGAACAGGCCGCCGATTCCCATCGCGTCGGTGGTGCTGCGCGCCGCGGCCAGCACGATGTCGACCACGAACAACACCGAGCCCAGCAGGAACAGCGCCATGGTGACTCCGAAGAACACACCGAGGAACCGGTCGGGATCTACCACCGCCAGGGCGGACACGGCGCTCTGCAGCGCCGTTGCCAGCCAACTGGCCCGAATGATCCACCGTCCTGGCAGCACACCGGGGAATGCCTCGTCGAGGCGGCGCTGCTTCTCGGCACGCCGTGCCTCGCGCTGCGCCTCCACCTGGGCGCGGGCTTCAGCCGCGGAGACTGCTGCAGGATTTCCGTCGCTGCGCTCAGGACCGGGCATCTGGGCCAGTCTCGCCGGTCGGCGCGCCTGCGGCCAGCGCAGGATGACTGCGCGGGTGGGGTCGGGCCCGCTCGGCGACCACAGCCGGCCGCGCTGCGACTTCGAGCGGCCTCAGCAGGTCGTCGCGACCGAGTGCGCGCGCCGCCCAGGCGGCGTGCTCGACGAGCAGTTCGTCGTCGACGCGCAGGTAGTGCGAGAGCAGTGACAACGCCGCCGGGTCGCGGCCGCACTCGCTGTTGCCGAGTGCCACGAGGGCATTGCGCCGAACGAAGCGCGGATCGCGCCCCGGGATGTACCAGGCGCCGAGCGATGCGAGCAGTTCGCTGTCCGTCGACTCGAGCAGGAAACGCAGCGTTACCCAGTCGCCGGGGCCTCCTCGGGCGTCTGACTGATCAGGGGCCTGCCCCACGCGCCGCGGCGGGTCCACCCGCTGCGACCCCGCATTGGGCGGGCAGACCTCCTGGCAGTCATCGCAGCCGTAGATCCGCACGCCCAGGGAGCGGCGGAACTGGCGCGGGAACGAACCCCGGGCCTGCAGCAACCACGAGAGGCAGCGCGACGCGTCCATCACGCCGGGCGCCACCAGGGCACCGGTCGGGCAGGCGGGAAGGCAGCGGGTGCAATTGCCACAACCACCCCGTCGAGAAGTGCCCTCCATGCCATCCAGTTCGACGTCGGTCAGAACGGTTCCGATCACCACCCAGCTTCCCTCCCCCGGCACCAGCAGGTTGGTGTTCTTCCCGAGCCAACCGAGGCCCGCCCGCAAGGCGATGGCGCGGTCCACGAGTGCGTTGTCGTCGGCAACCACGACGGCGCGGTGACCACTCTGTTCGAGTAGCTCTCCGGCAACTCCAAGCACCCCGCGCAGCTCGTCGTAGGTGTCGGTTGCCGCGTATCGCGCCACGGACGCGCTCGGCTCCTCGGGCCGGGGGGCGACGTCGCTGCGGTAGGGCCACGCCACCACCACCGCTGATCGGGCCGATGGCAACGCAGTCGTGGGATCCGACGAGCGTTGGGGGTTGCGATAGGTGAACTCCATCGACCCATGCAGGCCTGCGGCCTTGCGTTGCTCGATGACTCGTCTCGCCTCCACAAGGGGCTCGACCCCGCACACACCCACTGCTACGCATCCCGCGGAGCGCAGCGCGGCCACCACGTCATCGCGTAATCGCCGAAGCTCCTGGCGGTGCACGACGGCCTCTGGCTCGGGTGCTACCTGTCGGGGCTCGTCAACCACCAGTCCATTGTGCCCACATGGCGGGGCTCAGCCGCTCACTCCCCGGTGGCGCAACGGCGGCGCCAGGCCGCTGTGCTGGAGCCGCCGCACCAGACGCAACTCGTCGAGGCTGACAACAACCGAGCCGTCGTCTTCGCGACACAGGTGAGTGACCAGGCAGTCGTCGCAGTGGCGGCTGTGGCGACGGGCACAGTCGTCGCAACCGAACCGCAGCGGTTCGCGGTGACTCCCGCTCGCCCCGCGCCCATCTCCGAAGGTTTCAGCATCGGTGTGCGGTCCCGGTTCGAATTCCTGGTGACTTGCCATGGATCCGACCATACGACCCCCCTGTGACAGTGAGGTCGGCGTCGGGCACCACACCGGTGCCCGGCCAGGTCAACGCAGCCAGCACCCCCGATCGGCTGGGAACTGTCACCCTCTAGGGTTGGTCCCGGAGGCACGAACTCGGCGAGTGGCACGGCGGTCCATGCGCTGTTCGCGATCGGGCCTGGGCGATGCTCACAGCTCTGGCTCGGCGAACCTGCCGTCCGCACCGGGTGGGTACGCAACGGTGTACAGCACCGCCGCGACCGGCAGAGGTGCATACAGGTGGGGGAACACCATCCCCGGTTCCGGTGGGTCGCCCTCCTCCCACACGAGCCCGGACCGCAGAATCGACGCGTCGAGCACCAGCAGCTGTAGGCCCCGGGCACCCCGGTAGTGCCGGTTGGCCGCAACCGCCGCCTGCTCGGGCGTCGACAGGTGCACGAACCCGACCGTCCCCAGGCTGGGGGGAGTCCATGTGTCCGCCCCGGTGGCGATGAATTCCTCCCACTCGACGGCATCGACGATGTGCACCAGCCGCTGCCCGGTGCTGCTCACCTGGACCTGAGCCTGTCCAGAAGCGTGTGTGATGACACTGCGGTGGCGCCGCGTTCGCGCGCCCCATCGCGTACCCGCGCATCCGATGACACCACCACGACGGCGTCATCCAGAGGTGCATCGTCCACGAACTCGAGGATTCGGTCGTCGGCTTCCACACCGGCCTCGGTGAAGTGGACGCGCACTGGCAAGGGCGCGTCCACCGATGGCCGCTGCCCTTCGAACGCCCCGTCGAACACCACGTGCAGATCAGCCGCTGACTGACCCGACAGGGGCGCGAGCGCCGACACGAGGGCATCGCGTTGCTGTGCGGGCGACAACGTCGGCCAACCCTGCATCGACACGTTGTAACCATCGATGATCACGAACGTCTCGGGGCGCCGGAGGAACTCCCGGAGGCCGTCCACGGAGTCCGACGACAGGCCACGACCGGGGCGCACCGGTTTGCGACGCTCACCTTCGGTGCTGCGGTCCCGACGGCGCCGCGGTGCCTTCGGCGAGTCGGTGTCGGCCGGCACCGGGTGCGTTGCGGGGGGATCATCGATGCTCGCCCGCCCGGCCACCGTCGTGTTCAGCTCCGAGATCGCCTGCGCCAGATCACCGGCGGCATCGGCTGCCTTCGCGAGCGCGGGCGCGATTTCGGCCGCCAGTTCTTCGGCTGCGTGACCCGGGTCGACCGTGGCCGCGTTGGGCATCGGAGCTCCTTGAGCGGATTCGACGCTCGATGCACCGTCGAGGGCCCTCGTGCCTGCCTCGGCACCATCACCGCCGGCCACGTCCACGCCGGAGTCAAGCCCTGGCTCCGGCGCAGCTGCGCGAGCTTCGCGAAGCTCCTCCAGACGACGTGCGGCAATTGCTTCGGCTTCCTTCAGCTGCCGCACCGCCTCCTCGCGCTCCGCGGCGAGTCGGTCAGCCCTCTCGGCGGCTTGATCCGCCTCGACTTCCCGCTCCGCCAACTCCTTTCTCAGCGAAGCCACCTCCGCGTGGTGGGACTCGAGCTCGCTGGCCAGGCCGTCGCGCTCGGCACGCGCACGACCGAGAGCGTCCTGCAGCTGATCCGCCCGCCGCACCGCAGCGGCCTCGCGCTTCTGTGACCCCGAGCGGTCCTCATCCTCCGCGATCTGGCCCACCAGCAGTTCGAGCTCTTCCTCCCAGCCCTCCGGCCGTTCGAGAAACAGAACCGAACCCCGATCGAGCGCACCACGCCCTGCAGTCCCCAACGATTCGAGGACCCTGTCGCGGAATGGCTCGTCCAGCTCGACCCCGCGCTTCACATCGGCGAGCGCCCTGTCCGGCAGGTGGCTGAAACGCAGCAGAGGCACGAGGGCGCGCGGGGGCGCGGGAGCGTCGGGCCTGCCGACGTCCTTTCGGGCAACGGTGAAGGCGGCCTCGAGGGCCTCGCGGACGGCCTCGATATCGGGATCGACGGCTCAGCCCTCCTCAGGCGGCGCCGCGTCGTCCGCCCCGGTGCCGTCGGGCGAAGCGTCCGCATCGAGCTCGACCACCGAGTCGCCGTTGCCACACCAGCGACAGGAGACGGATTCGATCCGCCGTTGCAGCACCTGCTCGTCCTCGACGGACAGATCACCCGATATGTCGTAGTGGTGAAATGCCCGTGTACGCGTGGTGGCGGCCACGTCGAAGCGGGTCAGGTTGCCGCACGCAGTGCAGCGATATCTCTGCGGTGCACTCTCTGTGCCCCATAGTTCGTCTGGCATCGCAACATTGTGCACCCCCCACAGCTGCGTTGGTGACCCCCCTTTTGCCCTGTCGGCGCCCGCAGCCGCGCCGTCGAGCGGACCCAGCTCGACCGCAGCAACCCCGGCGCTGCCGGGAACGCCGCGGGTGCGGGCCCTTGACCTTCGAACGTGCGTTCGACAGGCTCTGGTGGTGCCCCGCCAGTCCCGACCACCCGTTCACCCTCCACCGGCACTTCACCAGTGCACCTTCGTGGTGGTCGACGTCGAAACCACCGGCACCTCCCCCGGCACCGACCTGATTGCGGAGTTGGGCGCCGTCAAGGTGAGGGGTGGCAAGCAGGTAGGCACGTTCTCCCCGCTGGTCAACCCCGGGCGTGCGATCCCGGCCACGGTGACCACCCTCACGGGAGTCACCTCTGCCATGATCACCAAGGCGCCGCGAATCGAACCGGTGCTGGCATCGTTCCTGGAGTTCCTCGGCACACCGCTTCGCGATGTCGTGTTCGTGGGCCACAACGTGGGCTTCGACGCTGCCTTCGTCGGCGCCGCGCTCGAGCGCGCCGGGTACGCCGTTGCCCCGCTGGCGACGCTCGACACCCTGATGCTGTCGCGCAGGCTGTTCGCCGACGACTGCCCCGACCATCGCCTGGGCACCCTGGCGGCAGGTCTGGAACTCGACCACGCGCCCAACCACAGGGCCCTCGACGACGCCCTTGCAACAGCTGACCTGCTCCACTTGCTGCTGGAGCGCGCAGCGGGCATGGCCGTGGCCGACCTCGAAGACCTCCGGACCCTCCCGGCGCTGGCGCGGCACCCCCAGGCCGAGAAGCTCAGGCTCACATCCAGGTTGCCCAGGAGCCCCGGGGTATACCTGTTGCGTGACCGCCACGCCCGGGTGCTGTTCGTGGGCGCGGGAGCCGATGTGCGGGCGACCGCCCGGGCCCACTTCCAACACAACGGGCGGACCGCGGTGCCACAGATGCTGGGGCCCACCCGGAGCATGGACCACAAGAAGTGCAGCTCGATGATCGAGGCACTGGTGCTACAGCGTCGCCTGGTGGACCACCTCTGCCCTCCGCACAACGACCGTTCAGCCGAGGAGGGCGCCCGGTACCTGACATGGTCAGCCGGATCCGCAAGGGTCCAGCGCACCAGGAAGCCTCTTGGCGGTCGCCGGTCGATCGGACCCGTCCGCGAGCCGCTCGCCCCTCACACCGACCCGGTGTTGCAGCGCGTCGCAGCAATGCGCCAGGTGAGCAGACGCAACGCCCTGCTGGGTTGCGACCGGCTGGTGTTGCGGGACCAGGCCCGCGCCCGCCACACGTTCGAGCGTGGCATCCTCACCCTCACCTCAGGGCCCGACGGGCTCGGTGAGCATCCGGTGGAGATGACACCGCCCACACCACAAGGCCCGGCGGCCCTGCTTCCGTTGAGCCTCGCGATGGAACTGGACACCGTGCTCGACTGGATCGACCACCACGCGTCCGACCTGGCGGTGGAGCATGCCAGCGGCGACATCGCGCTGGACCTGTGATGTGCGTGCCGCTGCTCAGATCGCGTCGTCGGCCTCGGCGTGGGTGATGGCGCGACTGGCTGCAACGAGCTTGCCGAGCACCGCTGCAGCCTGACCCTTGTCGATGGCCTCGGACACCCTGGCGACCCCTGCTTCGAGATCGTCCGCAATGCCCGTGACCACCAGGCCGGCAGCCGCGTTCAGCGCGACCATGTCGCGCACCGGTCCCTGCTCGCCTTCGAGCATGGCGTTGGCGGCGTGCGCGTTGCGCGACGGGTCACCCACCGAGATGTCGCCGAGCGTCGCCCGCTGAAGCCCGACCTGTTCGGGAGTCACCTGGAAACGACCGGTGACCTCCGACCCCGTCACCTCGACCACGATCGTGGCGTCGGTCGTCGTGAGCTCGTCGAGGCCGTCGTTGCCATGCACCACCCACGACCGGGTTGTTCCCCGGCGCTGCAGGGCACCGGCGACGAGTTCGACGCGACCCGCGTCGGACACGCCGATCACCTGATGGCCGACCCGGCCGGGGTGCGACAGTGGACCCAGCAGGTTGAATACCGTCGGCACACCGAGTTCGGCGCGTACCGGTGCAGCGTGGCGCATCGCGGGGTGGAACATGCGTGCGAACGCAAACCCCACACCGGAGTCGCGCACGCAGGCGGCGACCCCGGCACCGTCGAGCTCGACCTCCACTCCCAGGGCTTCGAGAAGGTCCGTGCTTCCCGACGTGGAGGAGGCCTTGCGGTTGCCGTGCTTGCAGACGGTCGCTCCCGCGGCTGCGGCGACGACGCTCGCCATGGTCGAGACGTTGAACGCTCCACCGCTGAGCGCCTTCGATCCGCCGGTGCCGACCAGGTCGAGTGTTGCGCCGGGATCCGGCAGCTCCAGGGGCGCAGCGGCATCCTGCATCGCTGCGACGAAGCCCGCGACCTCGCCCGGTGTCTCGCCACGAGTGCGCAGGGCCATGAGGAAGCCCGCCATCTGCACCGCAGTTGCCTCGCCGGAGAGGATGCGCTCCATGGCGCCCCGCGCCTCGGATTCGGTCAGCTCATCGCCACCGGCAACGCGACCGAGCACTCCCGGCCAGGCCCCGGCTGCTGCAAAGTCCCCCATCTGGCAATCCCTCGATCAGGTGCGGGCCGGATCGGACTTCGGCCCATGGACTGGAAGGGCCCTAGGGCCCGGTGTTGTGACTCAGGAAGCCGCGGCCCGAGCGAGGCTGCGCTGGCGACGCCTGCGCCGGATGATGCGTTGACGCTCCCGCTCGGTCGCTCCGCCCCACACGCCGTTGTGCTCACGGCGCTCGATGGCGTGCTCCAGGCAGGTCTCCTGCACCGGGCACTGCCCACAGACTTCCTTGGCGGCTTCCGCCTCTTCTTCGTCGGCTGGGTAGAAGATGCCGGGATCGAGTCCCTTGCACGCGGCGGTGGCAGCCCAGGGCGGGGCGGTCGTCGGGGGTGTCATACGGGCGCCATACTGCCCAAGTCCCATCGCGTTGACAAAGTGGTTCCCCCGACCGGCTCAGCTTCACCACAGCCCGCGCGAAAGGCGTCGGTTTTCGGGCCGGATTACCCCTCTACGCGTTGGTCGCGAGGATCAGACCCCGGTGAGGTCGCGACCAAGCTCCTCGACGATTGCGGTGGGAAGTGTGACCGAGTGGTCGTACTCGGGATGGTCGATGTGAACCACGACCGCGGTGTCACCCCACTGCTGCACCTGCTGCGGGGTCAGCTCGAAGCGGATGAAGTGCACCGCCGCGGTGACGTCTTCGCGCGTCAACTGCCCTTCATGGGCTTCGTCGACCACGCAGCGGATGCTGTCGCCGGCGGACTCGATCACCACATGGGTCTCGATCCCCACCAACCGGGGCAGCCACTCGCGCAACTCCCATTCATCGGTCAGCTCGATGAGCATCGTCGCCGACAGGGTTCCGGGGTCGGGAATCAGCGGGTTGTAGGTGTCCAGCTGCACCTGCAGGCCCTCGTCGGTGAGGATTCGCTCCGCGCGGGCCATCTCGTGGATCTGCGACAGGATCGTGTCGCGGTTGTCGAACAACAGTGAGATGAACGGCCCGACCTGGGGGCGGCGGTTCTTCTTCAGCGCGATGATGCGCGCTATCGCCTCATCGCGCGTGCGCTCGTACTCGCGCAGGTCAGAGATGTCGCCGAGGTTGAGGCGGTTGACTTCACCCATCAGCCATCGTCTCCCTCGATGCCGTATGCACGCGCCATGAGCGTGATGGGATGCACCGGGTCGGTGCCGGTCTCGAGGCGGATGCCGCCGTTGGCCAGCGAACAGTCGCCGGCCACGACCTCACTCTGCGCTGCCTCGATGCCCGAGGCCATCTTGCGGGCGACCTTCCGGCTGGCCTCGATGTTCTCCTCGCGCAAGCCCCAGGTGCCGTCGATGCCGGAGCACTCGGCCACCAACGTGATCCTGGTGCCGGTCAGCTTCAGCAGGTCGCGGCTCTTGAGCCCTATGTTCTGCGCCCGGAGATGGCAGGGCGCGTGGTAGGTGGTCGTCTCGGGCACGCTGCCGTCGAAGTCGGTGGCCAGCCCGTCGCCGCCGGCTGCCTTGTCGTCCTTGTGCACCTTCATGAGGTACTCGGCGGCGTCGTAGGTGTGCTCCGCCACGAGGTCGGCATCGGGACCGCCGACGTAGTCGACGTAGTCGTTCTTGAGCACATAGCCACATGTCGGCTGGGGGACCACCACTGCCGGATCCTCGCCGTGGCCGCGCTTGTTGCGGATCCACCGAGCCAGCACCTCGATGTTGTTGCGCGCTGCCCTGGCGAAGCCTTCGGTGTCGCCCTGGTGCAGCACCGGGGCCCCACAACACTGCTGGCCCTCGGGGAGCTCACACCCGATGCCGTTGTGCTCATAGACCGCCACGAGGTCCTTGCCCGTGGACGTGTCCTGGTACTCCACGAGGCATGTCGGGAACAGAGCCACCTTGCCGCGGGGCTCGGGCCGCACGACCCTCGGCTTGTGGCGCCGGAACCACGTGCTGAATCGCTCGCGCTTGTACGGCGGCAGGATCCGTTCCGCCGATATGCCCGTCGTCGCCTGCATGGCCCGCCGCGGACCGGAGTCAGGCACGTCGATGGCCTTGTTGACCACCGGAGCCAGCGCAGAGCCGACCTTGCCCGTCAGGTCGGTGTGCCCGAGGGCTGCGTCGGTGAGGCGGGTGCGCAGGGACCGCTTGCGGGTGCGGAAGAGCACCTGGTCGGCCCGCATCATGAGACGCGGGAAATCGAGCTCCCACTCGTGCTGGCCCGGTGTGTACGGGCAGTTGACGTAGCAGAGCTTGCACTGGAAGCACTCGTCGACCACCTGGTCCTGCTGCGCCGCGGTGAGTCGCGCCGCGTCCTGGTCGTCGTGCGCGTCGATGAACGCGAACAGCGTCGGGAACGACGAGCAGAACTTGAAGCACAGACGGCAGCCGTGGCACAGGTCGTACACACGGGTGAGCTCTCCGCGCAGGTCGGCCTCGTCGAAGTACCGCGGGTGGAACGGGTCGTATGTGGTCATCAATTCAGCTCCGCGTGCATGGCACCGCCGCGGCCCGGCGCGGAAAGGGTGCTGCTTGGTGCAGCAACCCTTCCCGCAGCGGTGCAGGACCGGTCAGGAGATGGACTCGAGGCCCTCGCCGAAGCGGCCGGCATGCGACTTCTCTGCGCGTGCCAGCGTCTCGAGCCATTCGGCGACCTCTTCGAAGCCCTCCTCGCGGGCGGTCTTGGAGAACCCGGGGTACATCTCGGTGTACTCGTATGTCTCACCTGCGATGGCCGATCGAAGGTTGTCGTCGGTGGGGCCGACCGGCTCGCCTGTGGCGGGGTCGCCAGTCTCGGCGAGGAAGTCGAAGTGCCCGAACGCATGGCCGGTTTCACCCTCGGCCACGCTGCGGAACAGCGCTGCGACGTCGGGGTAGCCCTCGACGTCCGCCTTCTGCGCGAAGTAGAGGTAGCGGCGGTTCGCCTGGCTCTCGCCGGCGAAGGCCTCCTTGAGGTTCGCCTCTGTCTGTGAGCCCTTCAGTTCTGGCATTGAGTTCCATCCTTAGCTGGATCGGTGTTGTCGCGGCCGGCGTTCGCCGACCGCCTGCCTGCGCAGCGACTTGCGCGAAACGTCATCGTAGGCGGTCGCGCGCCCGTTGGGCGCCGCGCCCCGCCATGGCATGGACGCGGGCCGTGGCCGTGGTTACCGAGCGGTAACTTCAGTGCCTATACTGACATCGGTGAGCACAGCCAAGTTCGATCGCGAAGCCTCGCTCAAGGCGCTCAGGTCAGAGAAGTTCGACCTCGTCGTCGTGGGCGGTGGGATCACAGGCGCCGGCGTGGTCCTAGACGCCGCCTCCCGCGGGATGAAGGCAGCCCTCGTGGAAGCAGGTGACTTCGCTGAGGGCACCTCTTCGAAGTCCTCCAAGCTGGCCCACGGCGGGCTTCGCTACCTCCAGCAGGGAGAGGTCGGCCTCGTCTACCAGGCATTGCGCGAACGGCGCCGCATGCTTCGCAACGCCCCGCACCTCGTCGAGACCATCCCGTTCCTCATTCCAATGTTCGGCAAGGGCGGGGTGATCCCCGCGAAGATCTCGCGCCTGCTGGGGATCGCCATGTGGGGCTACGACCTCACGGGCGGCTGGCGCATCGGCAAGCTCCACGAGCGCCTCGACCGCGACGAGACACTCACCTACATGCCGACTCTGCCGACCGAGCGGCTCGTGTCCAGCTACCTCTACTACGACGCCACCGTCGACGACGCCCGCCTCGTGCTGACCGTGCTTCGCACGGCATCGCTCGGACATGGCGCCGTCATCGCCAACCGCACACCCGCGGTGGGTATCCGCAAGGACGACGAGGGCCGCATCAACGGCGTCACCGTTCGTCCGAGCGGGCCCGGAGCCGACGAGGAGTTCACCATCGACACCCGAGCGGTGGTCAACGCCGCCGGCGTGTGGGTCGACGACATCCGTGAGCAGGACGAGGGCGACAACCCCGACTCGATCCGCCCCGCCAAGGGCATCCACATCTCCGTGCCCTGGGACCGGGTACGCAACCAGGTGGCCGTGGTCGTGCCCGTGCCCGGCGACCGACGCTCGGTGTTCGTGGTGCCACACGGGGGCCTCACCTACATCGGCACGACCGACACCGACTACGAGGGCCCGGTCGATGACCCGCAGTGCACCCCCGACGACGTCCGATACCTGCTCGATGCCATCAACTTCTCCATCGAGGGCACGCTCACGACCGAAGACGTCGTAGGCACGTGGGCCGGCCTGCGGCCACTGGTCAAGTCGGCCTCGAGCGGCCGCACGGCGGACCTCTCCCGGATGCACCGCGTGCTGCGCTCGGACTCCGGACTCGTGACCATCACCGGCGGCAAGCTCACGACCTACCGCGAGATGGCATCGGACGCAGTCGACGAGGTGATCGAAGAGGTCCTCAGCGGCGACGTCGGATTCGCGGGCTACGGGAACTCGGTGACCGCGCGGCTGCCCCTCATCGGCAAGGCCGGCCACGACACCCTCAACTCGGCAACGAGCGCCTTCCCGTCGGTCGACAAGGGCGCTCTGGAGCACCTGGGCGGCCGCTACGGCGGCGAGGCCCGGGCGCTCATGGCGATGATCGAACAGGACCCCAGCCTCGGCGAGCCCTTGGTGAACGGTCTCCCCTACCTGTGCGCCGAGGCGGTCTACGCGGCGCGCCACGAAATGGCGCAGAGCATCGACGACGTGCTGTCGCGCCGGACCCGGGCACGCATCTATGGGCGCGACGACTCCGCAGCGGCCGCCCGCCGCACCGCCGAACTGATGGGCGCCGAGCTCGGTTGGGACGCCGACCGTGTGGAAGCCGAGGTTGCCGGCTATCTGGCGTCCATTGACCACGAGCGCGAAGCCGGCGGGCTTCCCGAGACCCACCTGGCAGACCTCGTCGGCACCTGAGGCCGGTAGCGTCTCGCGGATGGCCAACGACTCCGGACTTCCCGCCCACGAACTCGGCCCCGGCGCGCCCACTGCGCCCATTGCGATCGAAGGTGGCGCGGCCGGCGCCGCAGCGCTCAGCGCCACCCCGGCCGTGCACGTGCCCGACAATCTCGTGACGCGCCTGGAACGGACCGGCGCCGCGGTGAGTTCCGACGACGCCGCTGTGGTCGAGGCCAGTCGTGACTGGTGGCCGCTCGCAATGACATGGGCGGTCGATGGCAAGGTTCCGGCCAGGGGCGCAGTTCTCGTGCGCCCGGATGCCGACGATCAGGTCGCCGCGATCCTGGCCGCCTGCAACGAAGCCGGCGTGCCCGTTACCGCCGCCGCCGGTCGCTCCGGGGTGCTGGGCGGCTCGGTGCCCGTGTTCGGCGGCGTGGTGCTCGACCTGTGCGGACTGGCAGGCATCCGCTCGGTCGACGACGAGTCACTGGTCGTCGACGTGGCCGCCGGCACCTTCGGTGACCGCTTCGAGGACGATCTGCGCCGGCAGCACGGACTCACCGTCGGGCACTGGCCGCAATCGATGACCCTGTCGACGGTCGGAGGCTGGCTGGCCTGCCGGGGTGCAGGCCAGTTCTCCACCCGCTACGGCAAGATCGAAGACATGGTCGTGGGCCTGGACGTGGCACTTGCCGACGGCACGACCATCAGCACTGGTGGCGCACCGAGGTCCGCCACCGGCCCGGACCTCAACCAACTCTTCGTGGGCTCGGAGGGCACGCTCGGCGTGATCACCTCTGCACGGCTGCGGGCACATCCAGCGCCTTCTGCCAGTGTCCGTGGCGCCTGGTCGTTTCCCGGCTTCGCGGACGGGCTCGACTTCTGCCGCCGGATCCTGCGCCGGGGAGCCACCCCCGCCGTGCTACGCCTCTACGACGGCGTGGAGTCCGACCGCAACTACGCCGTCGGCACCGACCGCAACGTGGTGCTGGTACTCGACGAAGGCGATCCGGTTCTGATCGACGCGGTCCATCAGGTTGCCTGCGAGGAGGCACGGGCCCTTGATGGAACCGCCGCCGAGGTGCTGGACGACGGCCTCGTCGACCACTGGATGGGCAAGCGCAACGATGTGAGCCAGCTGGAACCGCTGATTGCGGGTGGGCTGGTGGTCGACACCATGGAGGTGTCCGGGCCGTGGTCCGTGCTCACCACAGCGTATGAATCGGCAACAGCGGCGATGCTCGAGGTTCCCGGCTGCCTCGCCGCTTCCGCGCACGCCAGTCACAGCTACACAGACGGCGCATGCCTCTACTTCACGTTCGCAGGCAAGCCGGCCGAGGACACACTCGAGTCGAAAGCCGAACTGCACCGCCAGATGTGGGCGGCCGGTCAATCGGCGACGCTCGCCGGGGGCTGTTCGGTGTCGCACCACCACGGCATCGGCCTGCATCGGGGCGAGTGGCTCCGCCAGTCCCTCGGCCCGGCGCACGACGTGCTGGTGTCGATCAAGGACGCCCTCGACCCCAACGGCATCCTCAACCCCGCGAAGCTGGGCCTCCCCTCCCCCTTCGGCACTGCGGACCTCCCCTGACCCCGCTCGCCCGGCCCCGCTCGCAGTTCTGTTCGCGCTGAAGCACCCACAACGTGATTCAGCACCAGCAAAGTGGCGGCAGGTCGGGTTCGGCTGGCCAGGGATGCTGTCGTGGTCAGTCGAGTAGCTCGACTTCGTCGCCTCTGGCGACCGAGCTGGGGACCGTCACGTTGGCGTAGATGCCGACACACTGGTCGAGTTCGGCGACGATGTGGCGCAGGACCGCACGGTCCTGCGGTATGTCGTCGGTCACCTCGCGGGTGACCATCACACACCTGGGACACGCGGCCGTGAGCTCCAGTTCAGCGTTGCCGATCCTCAGGCGGCGCCCCTCCCAACCCAGTTCCGGATGGCCCTGTTCGTCACCCGAATCGATGAGGATGCTCGGCCGGAACCGGCGCACGTCGATGACCGAGTCAGGCAGCGCCTCCGACAGCGAGCGCAGCGCGGAGGTGGTCATCAGCATCAGCGGGAAAGCATCCACGTAGCTCCCCGGCGGCGACTCGAACTCGATGATCTCCGGCGGGAACACCGAGAGGTCGGGCAGTGGCTCGTCCTCGGTGCGCCCGAAGATGCCGCGCAACTCCTCGAGCATGTCCTCGCTGTCAGGAGCGCCCCGGCGGTAGTGGTCGAGGTCATCGGCTGGCATGAGTGGCCAGAGCGACACCTCGTGACCGAGGGCGGCCGACAGCTTCTCGTTGACATCCGAGTCGGACGATCCAGTCGCCATGCCGTCGGGCAGGGCGATGGTGACCGGTCCGCCGGGCTCGGCGTAGTAGGAGGCACCCAGCTTCATGAGGCCACCGATCTTCTTGGCCCCGCGGATGCCGCCACGCTCTTCGTCGCGGACCGCCCAGCCCCGGTCGCCTGCGACGCCGGCCGCCACCAGGTCGACGCTGTCGACGACCTCGCCCAACATCGACTTCACGGGGTACCGCCAGAGCTGCTCCACCTGCATGGCCGGGGACCCTAACCGCTGCGACCGCTCGCCACGGCTGACCTGCACCCTCTGGGGGCCCTCCCCGGGGCTCTACCCCTGGGCTCTCCCCCGGGCTCCCCCCGGGGCTTTCGTTGGTGCTGGATCACGCATGGCGTGATCCAGCACCAACGGAACGAGGCTGCAGCACTTGATCAGCAGGAAGCTGCGCGTCCCGGCTGGGGTCAGTGGGACTTGCTGAGGGAGCGCACGTTGACCGCGATCGGCCCCTTGCGGCCCTTTTCGACCTCGAACGCCACCTGGTTGCCCTTGGTGAGCACCTGTGCCGGCTCACCCTGGACTCCCGAGATGTGCACGAAGAGGTCCTTGCGGCCCTTCACCTTGATGAACCCGAATCCCTTGCGCCTCGAGTAGTGCGAAACCCGTCCGGTGAGTTCGCCGTCACCCGGGTCCGGGTGGGCCTGGCCCTTGCCCTTGTCACGCGACTTGCCCGGCCGGGCTCGGTCGTCGGAGGGCGTTGCTCCCATCCGCCTGGAACCATCGTGGCGGTCGTCGGTGCGCTTGTGCTCGGAGTGCTTGCGCGCCGGCTGGTCGTGGGAGTCGCCGCGGTGCTCGTGACGGTCCTCGCGTTGCGCCCGTGCCTGCTGCGGCTTCTTGCGCTCCTGCCTGCGGGCTTCTGGGCGCTGGCGCTCGGCTGCGGGCCGTGCGGGCCCGCCCGGCTGCTGCGAGTGGATCTCGCGGACCTCGGCTATGTCGGGATCGGTGACCCCGACGGGCAGGCCCAGTGACTTCTGCATCTTGCGGGTTGACTTGGCAGCCGACGGCTCCACCATCGACAGCACCATGCCGGAAGCGCCGGCGCGCGCGGTGCGGCCGGAACGGTGCACGTAGGTGGCGCCGTCCTCCGGTGGATCGAAGTGCACGACTGCGCCGACGTCGTCGACGTGGATGCCGCGGGCTGCGACGTCGGTTGCCACAAGCGCCTGCACCTTGTCGTCGGCGAACGCCTTGAGGGCGCGGGTGCGCTGGGCTTGGCTGCGCCCCCCGTGGATGGGGGCCGCGTCGATCCCGTTCTTGCCAAGCTGGCGCGCAAGGCGATCAGCACCATGGCGGGTGCGGGTGAACACGATCGTGGACCCGGCCGCGTCGATGAACTGGGCAACGTGCGGGACGCGTTCGGTGCGCTGCACCGACCAGAACATGTGGTGGGCCAGCGTCATGTCGGGCTCGGCCGAGCCGACCTCGTGGCGGGCGGGGTCACGCTGGAAGTCACGGGTGAGCTTCGCCACCGGTCCCTCGAGCGTCGCGGAGAAGAGTTGGAGGTGACGGTCAGGGTGGGTGGCGCCGACGATTCGCCGCACTGCGGGCAGGAAGCCCATGTCGGACATCCGGTCGGCTTCGTCGACGACGACATGGTCGACGTCATCGAGAGTGAGCGCATCGGACTCGAGCAGGTCCTCGAGCCGGCCGGGGCAGGCGACCACGAGCGAGGCGCCCCGGTCGAGAGCTCGTCGCTGCGGGTTGTACCCGACACCGCCGTACACGGCGGCCACGCTGTGGCCCATGGCGGACGCGAGCGGTCGCAGTTCATCGGCGATCTGGTCGGCCAGCTCACGGGTGGGCGAAAGGACGAGGGCCGTCGGGCGGCGCCTGGAACCCTTGTCCATGCGGGCCACGACGGGGATTCCGAATGCGAGCGTCTTGCCCGAGCCCGTCGGCGCACGGCCGAGGATGTCACGCCCGTCGAGGGCGTCGGCCAGCACTGCGGCCTGGATCGGGAACGGTTCGGTGATTCCGCGCTCTGCGAGTGCGGAGACGATCTGGCGCGGCGCGCCGAGATCGTCGAATGAGGTGACGGTGGACATCTTCTTCTCTCTGTTTCAACTGCTCGACAACATCCTCGAGCAGCGGAGCCTTACTGTGCCGAAACGGCGGGCTCTGAGACCGAAGATCGGGCGGCGCTTCGCCTCTGGCGGCGCTCACCCACATCGCGAGACCCTCACGGAACGTCCGTGCGGTGTCATTACTGTACAGGAGCGGTCGTGCAGGACGCGAACCGCCGCTGAGAGGCAGCTCTGTTGGTGCTGGATCACGCCTGGCGTGATCCAGCACCAACGAAGCGACCCGGACGCGCGATCCTCTATGGCCGTGGCCGACCAACCCGTGCAGAGTCTCTCCCCCACCCAGGCGATGTGGCGCGGGGCGGTGACAGCACTGGTGGTGGCACTCCCCGTGGCGGTGTTCAATCAGCTGCTGGTGAACTCGGGGGACATCGGCGAGGGGTCACCCGTCACCCTGTTCCTGTGGCTGCTGATCCTCTTCGGCGCCGCCGCCGGCGGATGGGGAGTCCTGCGACTCTGCCCCGAAGCGGCGCTGTCACACGCCGCGGGAAGCGGCGCGATCGCGTACGCCGTTGTGCAGGGCATCGGCATCATCAGCCGCATCTGGCGGGGCGAGTCACTTTCGTGGGTGGCGTTCCCCCTGCTCGCACTGCTGATGGCCACCGCCGCGATGCTGGGTGGAATGTTCGGACGCCGCTGGAATCGCACGGGCAGCACAACCCCTGACGACGCGTCCTAGAGTCAGCCCAACCGATGCCACAGGAGAAGCAGCATTGAGCATCCTCGTAATCGACCTCGGCACGTCCAGCGTGAGGGCATCCGTGGTGCATCCCGATGCCACGGTGAGCCACGAACTGTCCGGGGCGACCCTTCCCGACACACCGGCCGAGGGTCTGGTGGAGTTCGACGCCGCCGCGTACGGCGCCGCCGCGCTCGACTGTGCCCGGCAGGTGATCGACGAGCACGGTCCCGTCGAGGCCGTCGGCATCGCCAACCAACGCGCCACCACGATCGTGTGGGACCGCACGACCGGTGAGCCCGTCGCTCCGGCGCAGGGTTGGCAGGACCTCCGCACGGTGGGCGACTGCCTCGTGCTCGCCGCCGAAGGCTTCAGGTTCGCGCCCAACGAGTCGGCCACGAAGCTGGCCAACATCCTCGACGCAGTTGATCCCGACAGACAGCGCGACCTGTGTTTCGGCACGCCCGACTCGTGGATGGTTTGGCTGCTGACCGAGGGCGCCCACCATGTGACCGACCTGTCGAACGCCGGTATCTGGGGGCTGATGGCGCCTGACGGATCACACATGGACCCCGCCAAGCTGGAGCGGCTGCGTATCCCGGCATCCACCCTGCCGAGGGTTGTCGACAGCACCGGCAACGTCGACTCCGCGACCGCCCTGCCCGGTGCGCCTCCGATATGCGGCATCGCAGGTGACCAGCAGGCATCACTCATCGGACAGGGCTGCGTGCGGCCCGGGGACGCCAAGGCCACCTTCGGCACCGGCGGGATGCTCGACGTGTGCATGGGTCCTGAACGCGCCGAGTTCGACCGGCGTGGCAGCGCGGGCTGCTTCCCCATCGTCGGCTGGCGCGACGCCTCGGGCCCCACGTGGGGCATCGAGGCCGTGATGCTGTCCGCCGGCACCAATGTCGAGTGGCTAGTGGAGGATCTGGGCCTGATCGGTTCGGCCGCGGAGTCAGAGGCGCTGGCGGCGAGTGTCGAGTCCACCGATGGCGTCACCTACGTGCCGGCTCTGCTCGGGTTCGGCACCCCGTACTGGGACTACGGGGCACGCGGCGCGCTCCTCGGCGTGACGCGCGGGACGACCGCCGCCCACGTGACCCGGGCGGTGCTGGAGGGTGTGGCCCACCGCGGCGCCGACCTGCTGGAAGCTGCTCGCAAGGATTCGGGCATGCCGATCGAGAAGCTGAGGGTGGATGGCGGCATGTCGACCAACGACGTGTTCGTACAGGCACTGGCGGACGCCACCGGCGTGCCCGTGGAGGTGTCTGCGGTGCGGGAGGCCACCACCCTGGGCGCCGGTTTCCTCGCCGGCCTCGCCACGGGTACATGGGGCGGCTGGGCCGACATCGCAGCAACCGGGTCGCCGCGGGCGACCGTGGAGCCTGCTTCGGAGCCGGATCGTGGCCGCTGGGCCGAAGCGGTCCGACGTGCCGGTCACTGGCACGAAGACCTGTCCGCTCTGGATTTCTGAGCCGACGGCAGCGACGCAGCCGCCCTGCTGAGACATCAACGCGAACGGTGCTCTGATGCGCTGGGCCTCATGATCCCTGCACGGGGCCGTTCGGCTCATTGTCGTGGGCCGGTGGTCCCTCACGGCTCCAGAAGGCATCCAGTCCGCCGAAACCTTGACCATGAGCGATCAGCACACCTACCAGACCCGCAGCATGGGAACCCATTGGGCCACCGTCTCCGCCCGCACGGCAGCAGTGCTTCGGGAGCGCCGGTTGCAGATCGCCCTGGACTCCAACGGCCATCACCGCATCACGATGGCCTGAAGCCGCGCTGATCGGTGCCGTGCGGAGCGCGGCCAACCGGCACCGATCAGCAGCTTTCTCCAACTGAGAGACCCACAACCCATACCCCCTTCCACCAGTGCAGCGACGGCCCGGCTTCCCCTACCGGGCCGTCGCCGCGTTTTGCCCGCGGGCATTGGGGCCTCGCTGTGAGACACTGGTTGCGCCGGTGAGCCGTCCGGGTGACCGCGGCACGTGGAGCGATCCACGGGTCGAGGAAGGTCGGGACTCCACAGGGCAGGGTGCTGGCGAGAGCCAGGTCGGAGCGATCTGACGGTAAAGGGCAACAGAGAGCAGACCGCCGATGGCGACCCCTCGGGGTCGCACAGGTGAGGGTGAAACGGTGCGGTAAGAGCGCACCAGCGTCGGAGGTGACTCCGGCGGCTGGGCAACCCCCACCCCGGAGCAAGGCCATGCAGAGGGCACGGACGGCCCGTCCACCACGGCAACGTGGCAACCCTCGGGTAGGCCGCAAAGATGGATGGTCACCGAACCGGATCCCCGCAAGGGACCGGGGAACAGAATCCCGCCTACAGGACGGCTCACCGGCACAACTAACCAGGACCCTTGGGGTTACAGGGCTTCCGTTCGACAGTTCACCTGGACTCCACCGAGTTGTGCACGATTCGCGCAGGCCGTGGAGAAGTCGATGCGTTCTCTACCGCGGCTCTCGTGCGGTCATCGTCAGTCGGCGGTGCTCGGTTCCAGGAAGTACACTTGTGGATGCAAGGACCTAGCCACCTGCGCGCTGGGTCCCGGTTCCCTCTGGTCAGCCCGCGCGGTAGGGCCGACGAAGGAGGTTCCGATGAGAGTCCATTCGAGTCAGGGCACCTCCCGCTTGATTCTCGGTGTGCTGCTGATGGCGTTCATGGCACTCGCCCTCGTCGCAGCGGCCTGCCACTCGGTCGGCACAGGCGGGCCGAGCGCTCCCAATCATCCGATCGGTGTGCTCGAGAGTGTGTCTGGCCTCAACGGGACGGTGAGAGTCACCGGCTGGGCAACGGACAACTGGTCCGGGCTAGGCAACGGTCTCGTCGCGCCGGCGGGGCCGCGGGTGCCGGCAACCGTCGTCGCAGTGCTCAACGGCAGTTGGGTGCCAAGCGCGTTCACCGCCGCTGGAGTCCGCCCCGACGTCGGAGCCATCCTCGACAGCAACTCGGTGTTTGCCCGATACCGCCAGCCCGGGAACGCCTATGGCTTCGACTTCACTCACCGCGCCACCCGGCCCAGCAACCGTGTGCGTGGGAGCGGTCAACTCCGCCTACCCCAACCAGACCATGACCGCCGAGCAAGCCGCCGCACAAGGTCGTGGTCTTGGAACATACGCCGATCACAGCTTCATCGGCTGCGCATCGACCACCGTCACCTG
The DNA here is from genome assembly GCA_024222295.1 of Actinomycetes bacterium. Classification (NCBI taxonomy): domain Bacteria; kingdom Bacillati; phylum Actinomycetota; class Actinomycetes; species Actinomycetes bacterium. The sequence continues at coordinate 116,459 of JAAEPF010000051.1, read as the reverse complement.
AGTGCTCGCCTGCGCCTGGTCGGCTTGACGTCGGCCAGCGCTGCGAACGCAGCAGCGCCGCCGGGCCGACGCCGTCGTCGTGGGGCGGCTCGAAGCCGACCCCGTCAACCGGTCGACCGAGGTTGGCCCCGATGCCGTGAACGGTGACTTCGGGGGTGTCTGGGGCAACAACCCTCCATCCGAGGTCGAGGTCATGGGCGAACAGGTGACATCGGCGCGTCAGGTCCGCATTTGCCTTGTGGACTGGCCGACCGGCTCCGGATGCTCCACACTTGGGTCGGAGGAGCCGGACACTTGGGTCGGAGGAGCCGGACACTTGGGCCGGAGCGGGCGGCGGGGCTGCAGTAATGGTCGAGTTGAACCGATCGGGGCGAGCAGGAGGACCACACAGTGGGCGGACCTCCCTTCGCGACCGCCTTGAGATAGGGCGGGGCGGCGACGAGCGACTCATGTCCATGGAGGGACTGCGCGGTCTGGCGGTGCTGCTCGTCTTCTTCGTCCACTACGCAGATCTGGTCTCCCCCTGGATGTCCGACAGCGGCTGGATCTCGGTGTTCGCCGAGCGGGTCGGCGATGCCGGCAACAGTGGCGTTGATCTGTTCTTCGTGCTCTCCGGCTATTTGATCTACGGCAACCTCATGAAGCGCCCACAGGCCTACAGGCCCTTCATCCGACGTCGGGTGAGGCGGCTGTACCCGACCTTCCTCGTGGTGTTCGCCATGTACGTGGCGCTGTCGTTCGCCGTGCCGTCCGAATCCGAACTACCCGGATCCCTCGTCGAGATCCCGGCATACCTGCTGTTCAATCTCCTTCTGCTGCCGGGCATCGTCCCCGTATCCGCGTTCATCACCGTTGCCTGGTCGCTGAGCTACGAGTTCTTCTTCTACCTGACAGTGCCCCTTCTGATCTCGAAATTCGACATGCGTGAGCGCTCACCGGAGTGGCGGTGGCGTTTCCTCATGCGTTTCGGAGTGGCAGTCCTGTTGCTCGGCGGTCTGATATCCGGCACACACCCCCGGATGGTGATGTTCTTCGGGGGCATGTTGCTCTGGGAATGGATGACCAATCGCTGGCCCAGTCGGTCAGATCACCCCGAAGCCCGCCAGGTAGTGAACCGTCTGTCGATAGCCGCGCTGGTCGTGGGCGTGCTGTCGCCACTGGTGCTCACATCGGACTTCCTGCTGCAGCTACCCAGGATCGCGGTCCTGGCGGTGGCTTGGCCTTTGCTGTGCGCAGGCTGTTTCGCAGTTGACGGAGCTTGCCGGCGCTGGTTCAGCTGGACGCCGCTTCGACTGCTCGGCAACATCAGCTACTCCTACTACCTCATGCATGCACTGGTGCTTCAGGCGCTCTTCTTCGCCCTCGAGTTCGTCTGGGAGCCCACCGCCGACGCTTCCTGGCTGTACTTCGCAGGGATGGTGCCGGTGTTCGCGGCAACCGTTGCCGCGTCGGTTGTCCTGTTCCTGTTGGTCGAGAAGCCCCTGTCGCTGGATTCGCGCACTCTCCGATTGATCGGTCGGCGCCGCTAGTCCAACTCGCAGGGCTGACGATTTGCCGGCCGTTGGGAGTCCGGCCGACGCAGCGCCGTTGGTTCGATCAGATCCTGCCCGGCCGGTGGTCGAATGTGGGCTCGAGGAACTCGTACACCACCGCTGTCCGACGAACTGACTCGGGCACGGTCACTGAGCACCGTGGGATCCATGCAACCACCGTTTCAGCATCGCGGGCCGGGCAGGCGCAGCACCCGAGATCCAGGTGAACCTGTCGCTCAGCCGAGTGCCTTTATATAGATCTTCTGACCCGCCGGGGCTTGGGCGGCGAGGTTGGGCACGGCCGCCGCAGGCGTCATCACCGCGGCAAGATCGGGATCGACAGCGCGGTCGAACGACTGGCCGTTGGCTTCCAGATAGCCATAGGGGGAGCTGACCTGGTTGAGCATAAACTGCACCGAGCCGACCGGCTGACGCACTCCGAACGGGTCGGCGAACTCCCCGACCGCCTGCCAGCGTCCGTTGAGGTTGCACTCGTAGAACTGGCCGAGCTCACCGACGAGAGGCACGGAGCTTCCCCCGCCTGACACGCGGAATCGAGCATACGGCCGATACTTGGATACGCAACTGTTTCGCGAAAGGTAATCGGGACCGCCTGTTTCGCGGGTTCGATACGCGCCACCATCTGAACCATGAACCGCAAGCGCTGGATCATCGCCGGAATCGCCATCGCCGTGGTCGCCATCGTGGCGTTGGCGGTGTTCCGTCCCGACAAGCTGTTCCTGGACAACAAGGTTGACGAAGAACTCGACGACGACGTCGCGGCACTGATCGCCGCCGAGTCGGGCGCCGACGAGCCGGCAGACACCACGACCACCACTGCTGCGTCCGGGGACGACGTGGGTGATGCCCCAGCCGAATCAACCACCACTTCTCCGATCGAACCGGAGGTGCTCGGCCAGGGCGACTTCGTCTCTCAGGGCGGCCACACCGTCAACGGATCCGCCTTCATCGTGGAACAGGACGGTGGGCGCCTCCTCGTGCTACCGGAGCTCGACTCCGAGAACGGCCCGGACCTCCAGCTCTACCTGTCGCCCGAGTCCACGGGCTCGGTGGACGGCGGTGTGAAGATCGGGCCGCTCAAGGGCAACATAGGCACCCAGAGCTACGAGCTACCCGACGACCTCGATCTATCGGCACAGACGAACGTCGTCATCTGGTGCGAGCGCTTCAGCACGCCGTTCGGCACCGCGACGCTCGCCTGACCCCCCGGCCAGCAAGGCAGTCTCAGCGGGTCATGGCGCCCGCGAACAGCGGCATTCTGTCCACAAGCCCTGCGGTCTCGGACGCCGGTGCCGCTGCCATGTGTTTCCCCTTGGGTCCCCGTCCATCCGGGCCGACTGCGCCGGCGGGCTCCGAACCCGCCCAACGACCATCGAACCAGCTGGAACACTCTCACGTAGACTATAGGAAATGAGAGTACTCTTTGCTAGAGTCTTTTCCTGGTGCCACAAGTCGCACCGGAGTGTCAGTTAATTTCGCAGCGCAAACACTAGAGGGTCGGAGCGGACGTGTCGTCGATCGACATCATCCTGATGGGGATGCTCACCGAGGAACCCCACAACGCCTACGAGATCAACAAGATCATCGAGGCCCGGCGCACCCGCACTTGGCTGAGGATCAGCACCGCCGCCGTCTACCGCAACCTCCGGCGCCTGCACGAGGAAGGCCACCTCGAGGCCACGACCACCCGCGACGGCCTCAAGCCGCACAAGACGGTGTTCAGCATCACACCCGAGGGCCGCGACCACTTCGTGGAGCTGTTACGCGAATCCGCCCAGGGCCAGGTCGGCCTTCACTTCGACTTCGACGCCTGGGTTGCCCACATTCATCACCTCCCCGCTCCGGAAGCCCTCACACTGCTCGATGGCCTCCGCCTCCAACTCGCTGCGATTCGCGACGAACTGGCAGCGGTGTCGACACACCACGCCGGCAGCCTGCCCACCGGAGCGGCTGCGCTCGTGGAGCTACGCCTGAAGATGCTCGAAGTCACCCTCGACTGGGTCGACGGCTTTGAGACCGGCCCTTCCGGCGACCTGCTGCACAATGGGCCACCGTTGTTGCGGAGCCAGCTCGCAGGCCCGGCACCTGCTGCTGGGGAGGCGATGCCGTGACGGCTCTGGTCCGCAGCATTCGCGGCATGGCGGAACGGGAGCGATCGCGTTTCCTGGTGGACCACCACGTCAAAGGGCACGACAAGGGCACTCTCCTGTGGGAACTCACCTGCATCGGATCAGGGCTCACGTTCATCGGCTCCCGGGCCCTCACGCCGTCTCGTCGCGACCCCGACACGACACCGGTGCCACCGGGCAGGCCTCACAGTGGCCCCGGCTCCGCCGATAGCAACATCAGCGACCACGCCACCGAACATGCCGACGGCTCAGCCGCCCAGGGCATGCCTGTGTGGTGGTTCGTTCCCGACCAGCTGCGCGGTGTCCACAACGCACCGGTGGTGGTCTATCTGCACGGCTTCAGGGGCCACGGAGGTGCCACCGTGGTGCACGAGATCGACCCCGACGCCACAGGCAGCGGGGCGACGAGATCGAAGCTTGGCATCGAGCCTTGGCCACGCGATGACCTTTCCCGGCGGCAGATCCCCGAGCACATCCACATCGTGCTGGTCCGCCCCGACGGCCACATCGGCTGGACGCGTCCGATCGACGAGGCCGAACGCCTCGGCGCCCACATGGACCGCTGGCTGGTGCGTACTCCAGGCTGACACCGGCCCGGGCACCTCGGGCCCGCCCACAAGGAGAAGTAGCCATAGATGAGCTTCACGATGGCAAACGATGCCGGACGTGCCGTACTGGCCGACGGGGATGACCTCTACGACATCGCCACGGTCACCGACGGCCGGATCGGCCCCGACCCCATGGCGGCGATAGCGGCCTCCGACGAGTTGCACTCGATCTCGCTGGCCAACCACGAGCCGACTGGATCGCTGGCCGGCGCCCGGCTGGGCCCACCCTCACCGCGGCCGGTCAACTGTTTCGGCATCGGACTCAACTACCGGTCCCACATCGAGGAGACCGGCGTGGCCGGCTCCGATGTGCCGGTGGTGTTCACCAAGTTTCCGAGCTGCATCTCACCGCCTCACGCCGAGGTGCAGCTCGTCGGCGACTCGGTGGACTACGAAGCCGAACTCGTGGTCGTGATCGGCAAGGGCGGCCGCGACCTCCCAGCTGAGGCGGCCTGGGACTGTGTGGCCGGGCTCACAGCCGGCCAGGACATCTCTGACCGGGCGCTGCAGTTCGCGGCCAATCCCCCACACTTCGACCTCGGCAAGAGCCGCGACGGCTACGGGCCGATCGGTCCGGTGCTGGTTTCGCCGGACAGCTTCGCCGACTACGACGACATCGCTCTCGAGTGCCGCGTCAACGGCGAGGTCCGCCAGTCCGCCACCACCGCGCAACTGATCCACGATGTGCCTGCGCTGATCGCCTACATCTCGGCCATTCTCACACTCTCGCCCGGCGACCTGATCTTCACGGGCACACCTGAGGGCGTCGGCGTTGCCAGCGGAAACCTGCTGCGCCCGGGTGACGTGATCGAGACCACACTCGCCGGCATCGGAACCATGACCAACCGCTGCACCTGAAGGGCGCAGGCTGCTTCAGGAGTCAGGCGAAGAAGTTCTTGATTCCGTTGAGGAACATCTGGAAACCGAGCGAAGCGAGGATCAGTCCACCCAGCCTGGCCAGGATCGAAATCGTCGCGGGCTTGAGGCGCGCGAGCACTTCGCCGAAGTAGCGGTAGAAGGCGAACGTCACGACTGCCACGGCAGCGATGGCGATGGCCATCGCCATCAGTCCTTCCCACGAGGTGTTCTGTGAGGAGAGCGTGATCGCGGTGGTGATCGCCCCCGGACCCGCGATGAGGGGGAGCGCCAGCGGGATCATGAGCCCGTCACCTTCCTCCGGACCCTGTTCGCGTTCGGACTCGCCCTGGGCCTTGCTCGCACCGCCGCCATAGAGCATCTCGAAGCCCATTGCGGCGATGATGATGCCGCCCACGGCGCTGAACGCGTTGAGGTCGACCCCGAGAGCGGTCAGCAGCTCGTTGCCGACAAGCGCGGCGACTCCCAGGATGACCGTGACGTACAGGGCGAGCCGGGATGCGCCCGCGGTACGGCTGAGTTTCTGCTCCTCGACCGTCTTGTTGAAGAACAGCAGCTTCACGGGGTCGAACGGTGACGTGATCACCAGCATGCCGACGGTGGCACGCAGGATGAAGTCGAGGTCAACGCTCTGCACGGCGACGACGTTAGCCCAGCCCGCCAGAGAGCCGATTCAGCTGCCTCGTCATCGTTGTCGCCCATCCCGATAGCTGTCTGCAGTCGGCCCACCGGTAGCCTTGCTGCCCATGCCCGCGAGCGACCTGGCCATAGAAGCGCGCGACCTCGGACGACGATTCGCAGAGCACGAAGCCGTCGCAGGCGTCGAACTGGAGGTGAGCCACGGCGAGACCTTCGGCTTCCTCGGTCCCAACGGCGCGGGCAAGACCACGTGTGTGCGCATGCTGGCCACACTGCTCCGCCCGACCAGCGGTTCGGCCCGTGTGGCCGGGTTCGACGTGTCGACCGACGCGGCCGCGGTACGACTCCGGATAGGCGTAGCCCTGCAGGCAACCGCCACGGACCCCAAGCAGACCGGTCGCGAGTACCTCGACCTGCAGGCCCGCCTCTACGGACTGCGGTCCGCGCAACGGCACCGCCGCATCGATGAGCTGGCCGAGATGGTCGAGATCGGCGACGCCCTCGACCGCCGGATCGGCACCTACTCCGGCGGCATGGCACGGCGAGTGGACCTGGCCGGCGCCCTGGTGCACCAGCCACAGGTCGTCTTCCTCGACGAGCCGACAACCGGGCTCGATCCAGCCAGCCGCATCCGCGTGTGGGACGAGATCACGCGCCTCAACACCGAGCAGGGCACGACCGTGTTCCTCACCACGCAGTACCTGGAGGAAGCCGATGCCCTGGCCCGCCGGATCGGGATCATCGACCAGGGTCGCATCGTGGCAAAGGGCCGCCCGGTCGACCTGAAACGGTCGCTCGGCCACGACGTGATCGTGGCCGATGTCGATGGCGATTGCAGCACCGCGGTGGCGGCCCTCGACGGCACCCCCGGGGTGGAACACGTCGAGTCACGCGGTGGCGAGGTACTCGCACATGCAGCCGACGGGCCGGCGACCATCGGCCCCGTCGCCGTTCGGCTGCACGAGGCCGAGGTACCGCTGCGCAACCTGAGCCTGCGCACCCCCACCCTCGACGACGTGTTCCTCGAACTCACCGGCAACAGGATCAACCCCGATGACGAGACCGGCGAGCAGGTACCGGTGGAGGTCGGAGCATGACCGGCGATGCACCGACCCCTGCTCTCGAAGAACCCGAGCAGCGTTCCGACGCGGGCGACGAGCCAGTACGTGCTCGACGGGCCGGGCTGCTCACCGACATCCGCTCGATCGGCCTCCGGGGCCTGCGTGCGGCCTGGCGCGACCCCGAGGCGGTCATCCCGCCGATCTTCGTGGGCGCGTTCTTCTTCGCCATCAACGTGGGGTCACTCCAGTCGCTCGCGGAGAGCACTGATCCGGGTTTCGACTTCAAGGCCTTCCAGCTCTCCACCGCCATCGTCCTCACGGTCACCGGCATCACGCGGGCCTACGGGCTGACCCTTGACATCCAGAACGGCTACTTCGACAAACTGGCTCTCTCCCCCGTGCGCAGACCCGCGCTGCTGCTCGGCCACATGATCGCTGACTTCGTGCTCGCCATGGGCCTGGCCGCGGCGGTGTCATTGGTCGCAATGGCGGTTGGAGTGCGCTTCGAGACCGGCGTGGCCGGATTCGCGGCCTACCTCGTGTTCGCCGGGCTGTGGAGCGTTGCCTATGCAGGAGTGCCATACGCGCTCGCACTCAAGACCGGCAACCCGACGGTGGTCAACCAGTCGTTCCTGGTCTTCTTCCCGTTCGCGTTCCTCACCAGCGCCCTGGTTCCAGAGGAGGCACTCACAGGCTGGCTGGCCACCGTGGCGAAGTTCAATCCGGTGACCTACCTGCTGCGCGGCATGCGCTCGCTCGTGTCCGAGGGGTGGGACATCGTGCCGATCGCCCAGGGCCTCGCGGCCGTGGTTGGCGTGGGCCTTGCGAGCCACACCGTCGCGTTCTTCGCGCTCCGCGGGCGCACAAACGCCAAGTAGGCCGCCTATCTGCCCCTGACCGGCTCAGCAGCTCATCGCGTGGGCAACCAGTCGGCCACCGCGGCGCCGATCTCGTCGGGCGAGTCCTCCTGGATGAAATGGATGCCCGCCACGGTCAGCTCCGTCTGGTTGTCCCAGGTCCGGCAGAACTCGCGCTGAGCGCCGGTGAGGATCGCCCCCGGCTCGGCGTTGATGAACAACTTGGCGATGCCCGACTCCGGTAGCCACTCGCTGTAGGACTGCACGATCTGCACCACATCCTCGGGCTCCCCTGCGAGTGGGATCTCGCGGGGCCACGTGAGCGTGGGGCGGCGGTTCGCGGGCTCGAGGAACGGGCGGCGGTATTCGTCGTGCTCCTCGGGGGTCAGGTCACGCATGATCGATGCCGGCAGCACCGCCTCGACGAACAGGTTCTGCTCGATGACCATCGCCTCGCCGTCATCGGAGCGGAAGGCCCTGAAGATGTCGGTTGCCGCGTCGGGCCACATCTCCCACTCCACCGGCTGCACGATCGCCTCCATGTAAGCAATGCCCGCCACCCGGTCCCGGTTGCGGTTGGCCCAGTCGAAGCCCAGCGCTGAGCCCCAGTCGTGGACCACGAACGTGACGTGGTCGCCCAGGTCGAGCTGCTCGAGCAGGCCATCGAGGTAGCTCCTGTGATCTACGAACCGGTATGAGCCCGGACCGACGTCATCGAGCTTGTCGGAGTCGCCCATGCCGATCAGGTCAGGCACCAGACAACGTGCCTTGCCGGCCAGGTGCGGAACCACGTTGCGCCACAGATAGGACGACGTCGGATTGCCGTGCAGGAACACCACTGGGTCTCCCTGACCCGAGTCGTGGTAGGCCATCTGCTTGCCATCCACCTCGATGACGCGCTTCTCCAGCCCTTTGGCACCAATCGGCATTGGATCCCCCCTGGGTCGTGGCCACAGCAACGACCCGCTGTCGCAGGCCGGTCGAGAAGGCACCCTAGCCAACCATCCCCGAGAGCCGCCGCGCGACCGCCACCAGCACTTTGTCGTCGGCTGCACGGCAACGAACGGCCTTTGAGCGCTTGGGGTTCGCCCTGCCGGTCATGAGCACCCCGATGAACCCGGCGATGGGCCCCACGGCTCATCGGAGTGGTCCTGTGGTCCCTTCCGCCTCCAGAACCGCGCAGATGTCCCGATCATCTGTACATGAACGACATGACCTCCGTAAACAACCGCCGGACCCGTCGAAGCGCCTTCACCGGCCCTTCAGCCCGCCCCGCAGCCGTTGTGCGCCGGCGTCGAGTCCAGGTCGGCTACGACGAGCACACCGGCGACTACCGGCTCTCCATCGTCTGAGCACATTCCCCGGTCGGCGGCGTTCGGAGCGCGGCCAACCCGCCGGCCGGGCAGTTCCCCACACACCAGCCACCCTCATCACAAGGCAGGTAACACCAGAGCAACTGCAACACCCCACCCCCAAGAGACTGCAGCCCGGCACAACCCGCCGGGCTGCGGTCGCGCAGCACTAGGCCCCGCGTGGCCACACCTGGGGAGTCGAGGCGTTGTCGGAGAGGGCCTCGCCCTCGGTAAGCACAACCTGGAAAGGTGACACGGGCAGGCCCGGCCGGAAGGCGACTCGTACATCGTCGCCGCAGTAGCGAACCGACACCGCTCGGCGCCATTGCGTCGAGGACGTGTTGGGGCCCGCTCCGTGCAGCGTCCGTGCGTCGTGGATGCTTAGGTCGCCCGGTTCCATGTCCACGCACATCACGTCGGGCCCATCCAGGTCGATCTGCGGAACCGCCTCGCCCGGAGCACCCGTGATCGGGTCATCGCTGACGAACATGGTCGGCGTGAACTCCCGCCCCCACAGGTGGGATCCCTTCACGAAGCGCAGCGCGCCGGTCTGCGCGGTCACAACGTCCAGTGGCGCCCAGAAGGTGGCGAGCTGGGTGCCTGTGAGGTGGAAGTACGGCAGATCCTGGTGGAAGCGGGTGTCCTCGGCGGTACCCGGTGCCTTGATCAGGAAGCTGTCCTCCCACAGCCACACCGACCGGCTGCCCATCAGCGCTGCGGCAATGCCCGCAAGGGGCGACTCCAAGGCGAATGCCTTTGCGTCCGGGTCCGTGCGCCAGTGGTCGGTTCCCGCGCGGAACCGACCACTGCCGCCGGCGCCGCCGTCAGCCATCTCGCTGAGGTCAGCCGTGCCATCACCCTCCCACGCCCGCTGCACGGCGGGCTCGACCCGCTCGAGCCACTCAGGTGGCACCGCCCCGCGGAGCACAACCACACCGTCCCGACGGTAGGCCTCGACTTCCTCGGCGGTCGGCATTCTGGGTGTCGCTGACAACGTATCCTCCTGGGGTCCGGTGCACCTGCGCGTGGGAGCGCACCTGCAGGCGGCTTCCGGGCACCTGCCCATCTGGCAGGATCACGGCGTCGGTGATCATCGCAGAATTGACCGACCGGAGGAACCCATGGGCGGAAGTGAACTCGTCGTGCAGCGCAGGGGCGGATTCGAAATCCTGCCGGCACATGCACCGCAGGCCGTGCCAGTCGACCTGCCCGGACAGGTGCCGGGCACCGCCCTGCACCTGTCCGAGGGCCTGTCCAACGCGTGGTTGCTGACCACACCGGCAGGCAGGGTGGTGATCAACACCGGAATGGGCTTCGAGGCCCCGGTGCACCGCCGCAACTTCGACGCCGTAAGCGACGACCCCGTTGTCGCGGTGGTGTTCACCCAGGGGCATGTGGACCATGTCGGCGGCGCAGATGCCTTCATCGAGGACGGCACGGAGGTCATCGCGCAGCGGTCCAACGCGGCCTGCCAGGCCGACGACGCCCGAATCCACCGCTTCCGTGTGCGGCGCTCGGCGATCTTCTGGGCAGAGGCCGTCGCGCGAGCCGACGCCTACATGCGCGAGCAGCGCGAGGCGGGCGACCCAGCAGAGGTCGAGGCCGTACCGGGCGGCCAGTCGACCCCCACCGCGACCCGAACATTCGAGGACCGACTCGACCTCGACTTCGGCGGCACACGCGTGGAGTTGCTCTCGGTCCCCGGCGGCGAGACGGTCGACTCGCTCGTCGTGTGGTTGCCGCAACACCGCACGGCGATCGTCGGCAATCTGTTCTCAGCGCTCTTCGGCCACGTGCCCAACCTCGTCACCGTCCGCGGTGACAGGCCGCGGGACGCACTGGCCTTCCTCGACTCGCTGCGGCGGGTACGGGAACTGCGCCCGGAACTGCTCTGCACGGGCCACTTCGAACCCATCCGCGGGGTCGAGGTAGTTGACGCCGAGCTGGAGCGCATAGAGCGTGGCGTTCTCTGGCTGCACGACGCCGTGGTGGACGGCATGGAGCGCGGCACCGACCTGTGGACGCTGATGCGCACCATCGAGATCCCCTCGGAGTACGACCTCGGTGAGGGCTATGGGTGCGTGCGCTGGGCCGTGCGGGCCATCTGGGAGCTGTACGCCGGATGGTTCCGCCACGAGTCCACGACCGAGCTCTACGGCGTGCCCCACACCGAGGTGGCGCTCGACCTGGTGGAGTTGGCGGGAGGAGTTGAGCCCGTGGTTTCAGCGGGGCGGGCAAGGCTGTCGGCCGGCGAGCCTGAGGCGGCATTGCACCTCGTGGAGGTCGCCCTGGGCGCGGAGCCCGAGGATCCGGGCGCACTCTTGGCCGACATCGAGGTGCACGAGGCACTGCTGGAGCGCAGCGGCCGCGAGAACTTCTGGGAGACCGGCTGGCTGCAGCACAGGATCGACACGTCCCGGGCAAAGCTCGCCGAGCAGGCCGGAGGTGACACCGGTGACTGAGACATCAGGTCCCGACGAGAGGGTGCGCATGGCGCTCGTGGGCTGTGGCGCGATCTCACCGATGCACCTCTACGGACTCGAGCAGTCAGGAGCGCCGATCGACATCGTCGCCGCGGTCGACCCCGACCCGGAACGCGCCCGCGCAACTGCTGAGGCCACCGGTGCCGCCGCGTTCGGCTCGCTCGACGAAGCCCGTGCAGGCGTGGAGCTCGACGCCGTCGACCTGATGCTCCCGCACCACCTGCATGAGGAAGTGGCGGTGCAGTGCTTCGAAGCGGGCCTGAACGTGCTGCTGGAAAAGCCCCTCGCACCCACGTTGGAGGCATGCGAACGGATTCTGGCCGCCGCCGCGGCAGCGGGCACGGTGTTCATGGTGGCGGAGAATGCCCAGTACTGGCCCGAGGTGCTCGCCGTGGCAGCCGAGCTGGAGGACGGCACGATCGGCGAGGTCGTCACGGCCCGGGCCGCCACGTTCTTCCCTCCCCTGCCCGACTTCTACGGCGAACCCGGCGCTGGCAACGAGACGGGGTCGGCGGGGTCGGCGGGTTCGGCAGGATCGCAGGGGCCGGCAGGAGCGGAGCCCGCCGAGCGTCCATGGCGGTTCGACCAGGAGGTGGCAGGCGGCGGCATAGCCATGGACACCGGTTCGCACTGGCTGCGGCCTCTGCACATGTGGCTGGGCCGGTCCACAGAAACGGTGGCGGCGCTCGGCCATCCGTTCCCGGGCATGGAGAGTGAGTCGCTGGTGCGCTCGCTCATCCGCTTCGACTCCGGCGTGGTGGCATCGTTCGACGCGCTGCTGACCGCGGCGCCGGTGGCACCCGAACCGCTGTTCAAGGTCACCGGCACCGACGGCGAGTTGACCATCGATGCTTCCGGCACGGTCACCCGCTACCGGTCCGGCGAGCGGCGGGGCCAGGTCGTCGCTGAGTTCGATGGCTACCTCGGCTCCTACGCGGGCCAGTTCAGCGACTTCGCCGCAGCCGTGCTCGGCGGCCGCTCACCGGCCGCAGGTGCAGACGCAGCGCTGGGCGAGCTGCGTTGCGCGCTAGCCATGTACCGCTCGGCCGAGAGCGGCCGGTGGGAGCCCGTCTGGCCCTGACCGGCGCGGCACCCCCGCCGCCCGCGGCCTGTGCAGTACCCCACTGTGCTGCACCACTCATCCTCCTTTCGCGAGGAGTCACGCGTCGCATCGACGCGTGGTTCCTCCGAGAACCGGGATGAGTGTCACAGCACGGACTTGGAAGGCACCAGGAGGGGCTGTCTGGATCGCAGGCAGGACCGGTGCCAGACTCGGTGGATGGCTGGAATGCTGGGGGCAAGTTCGTTTCGTGCGCGCATCGGCGCGGTGGTGGTCGGGGCTGTGGCTCTGGCGAGTGCCTGCGTGCCGGGGCCGACTGGTCCCGAAGGCGGGGTCCCCCAGAACCCGCCGTTCGGAGTCAACGGCGCCGTGCAGGAGCCGGGCGCCGAGGGCGGCGAGGTATGGGTGGCCGACATCTTCGGCGCCCAGCTGATCCGCTTCGACGCCGAAACCGGCACGATCGCCGAGCGATACCCGACCGGCAGCATCTGCGCGGTCGACGATGTTGCGGTCATGGCCGACGACTCTCTGGTCGCAACCTGCCCGAGCACAGGTCTGGTGGTCCGGGTTCCCCGCGGTGGCACCCCCGAAGTGCTCGCAAGGCCCGGCAAGGGCGTCAACCCGATCGTGGCGGAGCCGGGCGGCACATCGGTGCTGGTCGGGTTCGGCACCGAAGACCACGACGAGCTGATCCGAATCCACCTCGACGGCACCACCGAGGTGGTCGCCGATGACCTGCCCACGCTCAACGGATTCGGGTTCGGTCCCGATGGACTGCTCTACGTGCCCACTGGCGGCGCCGGCGGCCTGCTCGGCACGGGTGGACTCGCCACGATCGACCCCGCCACGGGCGCCTTCACGGACATCCCGCTCATCTTCTCGGAAGCGGGCAAGACAGGCCTCGACTTCGCCTGCGGAGTCGACGTCGGCGCCGATGGCACGGCGTACGTCGCACAGTGCGCCAACCCGTCGGCCTACGCGGTGGACCCGTCAACCGGCGAGGCGACCCTTGTGGGCCGCTCCCCGCTCCCGATCGCCGACAACATCCTCGTGCTCGACGACGGCCGGGTCATCCTGTCGGGCTTCTTCGGCGGGCAGGCGGCCGTGTTCACACCCGCCGGCGGCGGTTGGACCCCGTCGGTGCTAACCATCGGTTCCTGACCGACCGGTCAACGCCCGCACCACGAGGGGACGCTCATGGTGGCGGCAGGTGTGCCGTCTCGTTGAACGAGCCGAGACCCCCACGGGCACGGCCATCACGGCCGCCGCTCACGCTCAACCGGCAGATCGAGGCATTGTCGAGCCGCATCCGCCAGGTGGCTCCCTCGCCGACGCCGAGCGCCCAGATCACGCCGGCCTTGATGGGTGAGACATGGCTCACCACCACCAGCGTCCCGCCTCCAGCGCGAGGCGCCCATTGTTCAAGGCCGGCCGCGACCCTCTCCGTGACCGAAGCGAGGGTCTCACCGCCGGGCGGGCTGAAGGCCGGGTCGGTTCGCCACTGCTGCCAGACCTCCACCGGTACCTCGTCGAGGGGCTTGCCGTCCCACTCGCCGTAGTCCATCTCGATGAAACGCTCGTCCACGAAAGCGGCCGTGTCGTGCTCACCGCAGGCCTCGATGATTGCAGCAGCCGTCTGCATGCAGCGGGCCAACGGGGAGGACACGACCGTGATGTCGCGTCCGGCGCGCTTCGCGACCTCTGCCCCGAGCGACTCCGCCTGGCGCCGGCCGACCTCGTCGAGGTCGGGGTTGTGGTGTCCTGACAGGCGCGCCTGCGCGTTGACCGCGGTGCGGCCATGGCGCACCAGCAAGACTTCACAGCTCGTTTCGTCGTTGCGCCACGCAGTCATGACCCTGTGCCCTCCGGACCCACTACCGATCGATCCAACTGGCCCGTGCGCCAGAACACCGACCGGCGCCCGGGGTCTGACAGGCCGAAGCGCCCCCAGGCCCAGATGGCCATGGCCACTCCGATGAGCTCGAGCACCAGCGCCCACCAGCCGCGCGCCAGTTCGGGGGCATCTCCCCCACCGAACGAGAGGCCGAGGAATGGCCACCAGAACGTCTCGGGCAGCGTGAACGCCGCGTCCAGCACGAGGTGCAGGTACATGCCGATGGGCAGGCCCAACCACTGGCGGCGCACCAGCCTGCGGTTGCGGGTTGCCAACATGACAACACCCAACACCACCGTGGGTGCAACAAGGGCGTGGAGCGGGCCGGCTCCGAAAGGGGCCTCCAGGACCGGGATCACTGCGCCGAGTGCGACCAGCCGGTAGTCGATGGCGGGGCTGCGGAACACGATGAAGGTGATCACCACCGCTCCGGCAGCGAACCAGATCAGCACGTCACCGACCTTCGGAGCACGGGACCATGAACCTCAGCGGACGAGGATTCGCCCGCAGTCGGGGCAGTTGACCAGTGAGTCATCAGGAGCACGGCGGACTGCCTCGAGCTCGGCGGAGGGGATCTCCAGGTGGCAACCCTCGCACCGTGATCCCGAGAGTCTTGCTGCGCCAATGCCGCCGAGGCCCTTGCG
The DNA here is from genome assembly GCA_024222295.1 of Actinomycetes bacterium. NCBI lineage: Bacteria > Bacillati > Actinomycetota > Actinomycetes > Actinomycetes bacterium. The sequence continues at coordinate 101,303 of JAAEPF010000051.1, read as the reverse complement.
CAGCAGCTCGTACTGCTCCATCACTTCGGCGCTGAGCGGCTCGGCGGCGGCTGACCGGCCCGACTCGACCTCCGCGATCTCGGCATCGATCTCGGCCTCGGCCGCTACCAGGGCGGACTCCGCATCACCGATCGACGTGTCGGCGGTCACCGCAGCGGTGCGTTGGTCCGACAGTTGGGCATCGAGCGGTTCGGCCACTTCCATCTGCTCGAGCGCCTGCTCCTCGAGGGTCTCCTGACGCTCCTTCAGCATGGCGAGGTCGGCCTGGTAGGCCTCGAGTTCCTTGGCCGCGGTGATGGTTCCGCCGTAGAGCATCTTGTCGACCTCCTTCGCCTTCTCCTCGACCGTGGCCGCCTCGTCTTCGGCGGCTTTCTGTGCGGCGCGCACCTCGGACAGCTGAGCAAACGTGGCCTCGACCGATGCGTCGGCCTCTACCTTGGCTGACCTGGCCGACTGGAGCTTGTCGCGCTCGGGCAGCGTCTCGCGACGGTGGCGCAGTTGGTCGAGCCTGGTGTCGATCTCCTGGACGGTCAGGAGGCTGTCGAGTGATCCCACGGCGGGCAGGCTACCCGAGCACGGCGGACGCCATGGCCGTCGATCCGCTCAGCCGCCGGGGTCTGGTGCGGGTGCGGGGTCGGGAGCGGGCGCCGGATCCGGGGCCGGCTCGGGGGCCGGTTCCGGCGCAGGAGCGGGAGCCGGAGCAGGAGCAGGAGCGGCGGGAGCCGGCTCGGCCGGGAGCGCAGGCAATGCAGGTGCGGCGGGTGAGGGCTCGTCAGCGTCATCGCGCGCCCGGTCGGACGGGCCCCACGGGTCGGGCATCGTGCGGCCACCGCCGACGCGGCCCGGGCCGACGAAGTCCAGAACCGGCGCGCCTTGGAGGTAGCCGGCCATGAAGCGCTGCCACACAATGCCCGCGGTCCGGCCACCCTGGGGGTTGCTGCGCAGGCCGGTCCGCTGGTCCAGCGGATCGCCGATCCAGACCGCAGTTGCGAGGTGAGGCGTGAAGCCGGAGAACCAGGCGCCCACGTTCTTGCCGGCGTCGATCTCCACGGTGCCGGTCTTGCCGGCCGCCGGCTGGCCGTTGGGAAGGCGGCATCGAGTGCAGGTGCCACCGGTGACCACTGCTTCCATGGCCTGGACGGCCTGGCGGGCATTGTTCCGGCTCACCACCTGCTCGTTGGGCGGCGCCCACTCGAACAACACGTTGCCGTCGCGGTCGGTGACCTTGCTGACGAAGTGGGCGGGGTTCTTCTTGCCGTCATGGACGATCGTGGCGAACGCATTGGCCATGCCAAGCGGCGTTACAAGGGCGTCACAGCCGATCGTGAAACACGCTGGGCGAACGTTGTTGGGGTCCAGCGGCTCGGGATTGAGGCCGAGCCGGATACCCATCTCCTTGGTCGCCTCGAACCCGATCGAGTTCTGCACCCGCATCCATGCGCAGTTGTTGGAAGCCTTCACGTGCGCAGCGAGCGACTGCACACCCTTGGACGGACAGTTCTTCGGATAGCTCCCGCCGCTCTTGACCCCGAGCTGCTTCTTCACCTTCGACGAAACGGGGTCACCGGAAATGCGGTCATTGATGGTGTAGCCCTGCTCGAGCGCTGCCATGAGGGTGATCGGCTTGAAAGCGGAGCCGGAGCTGTAGCCGCCATCGCCCGAGCGCGGCCCACGCACCGGGTCGCCGATCTCGATCGGTGTTCCATTGATGATGACCTCACCGACGATCGCCTTGACCGCTCCGGTGGAGGGCTCCACCGCCGCCAGGCCGACAACCGTCTGCGGATCCCGCGACGCGATCGGATTGTCTGCGGCGGCTGCCTCGGCCAGGGCCTGTGCGCGGGCGTCGATGGTGGTGGTGATCCGCAGGCCGCCATTGAAGACCAGGTAGCGGCGCTGCTCGATCGTGGGCGCCAGCCACTCCGCCTGGAGCAATTCGTCGCGTATCTTGCGTTCGAGGTATGTGAGCGACTGACTGTCACGCGCTGCCGTGCGGCCGTAGATCTGGGTGGGCAGCGGGAAGCTGTCGATGAAGTCGAACTCGGCCTGGTCGATCAGGCCCTCGTCCTGCATTCGTGTGAGCGCCACCCGGCGCCGCGCCTTGGCGGTCTCGGGATTCGCTATCGGGTCGTAGTTGGCGGGATTGCGGATGAGGGCGGCCAGCAGCGCTGCCTCGGCGAGGTTGACTTCGGCGGCGGACTTGTCGAAGTAGGCGCGCGCCGCTGCTTCGACTCCGTAGGCGCCCTGTCCGAAGTACACCTGGTTGAGGTACTGCTGAAGGATGATGTCCTTGCACTGCTTCTTGGTGGCGTCGGGACCACAGAGCTGGTCCTCCAGCTGGATCGACAGAGACGCTTCCTTGATCTTGCGCTCTATGGTCTGGTCATCACCGACCAGGTTGAGCTTCACGAGCTGCTGGGTGATGGTCGAGCCGCCCTGGGAGACCTGGCCGGCCTCGGAATTGGCCTTTATCGCGCGCAACACCGAGCGGGCCGAGACGCCGTCGTGTTCGTAGAAGTCGGCGTCCTCAACTGCAAGCACCGTGTTGCGCAGTTCCTCTGACATGTCGCTGAGCGGTACCACGATGCGGTTTTCCGTGCCCCGCAGCGTGCCGACGGGCTCGCCGTTGGCGTCGAGCACCGTGGAACCCTCGGGCAGCTCCGGAAGGCGGAAGTCGGTGCGCGGCGTGAATACCACCGCTTCGGGGAGCTTCGAGATCTCGGGCACGACCTGCGACGCGATGAGCCCGATTGAGACGACGCCCAGAGCCGTGATCGCGACGAAGCGCAGGAGAAGCTGTATTGAGCGGCGCATCATCCCTCATCGGCGGAGTCGTACGAGTATCAAGTTACCCGGTCAGCCATTTTCCGGGTACTCAGCAGAGGTCCGAGACTTGATGTGGCCCGGTCGCCTGAGAGTGCTCTGTGGTTGCACCCCATGAGCCGCGCTGTTGGCGCACGGGACGGCCAGCCACTGAACCGCAGCCCGCGGCAGCTGCTCAGTCCGCTGCAAACGGGTTGGTGACCCGGTCCCTCACCGACGCTGCGATCCATGCACGGTCGGGCGGCCGTTGACTGATGCCGGCCACGGGCACTGCTCCGTCCAGCTCGACCGAGCCGGGATCCAGTTCGATGTGCGCGAATACGGCGTTGTCGTGGGACAACCAGCGCGCCGCGCCCGTGCGGTCATGACGCTGCTCGGCCGATGCCACCCACTCCCGGGAAGCCATCACGACCGCAGAGTCGGGGGCTGGCAGACCTGTGTCGATGACCAACGGCTCGGCTCCACCCGGACCCGGGATCCGGGTGCGCAGTTGGCCCCCCACCACCTCGTGCTCGAGGGCGACGGGGTCGGCGTCGAGACCCTCGGCCATCAACACCGGGTGGTCGGCAAGTGCCTCCAGCACCAGTGTCGCGGCGCGCTGGCCATCGTGGACGTGCGTGGTCCATTCGGCACGCAAACCGGACTCTCCTGCCGCCGAGTGGTCCTGGACCCGATGGACCTCGAGGCTCAGCCAGTACTGACCTGCATCGTCGGATTCAGCCAGCCGCACTGCTGCCGGCCGCAGCGATCCGGAAAGACCGAGCGCGGCGATGATCCCGCCGACGTCATCGCGGGCCACGCTCCAGTGGAGGCTGAGCGCGGGCGGTGAGCCCTCGACTGTGGAGCGGATCACGGGCCGGGTCTCCCCGGAGGCCACCGACTCGGCCACCATCGCGGCGAGCGAGCCGTAGAGAGACTGTTTCAGCTCCGCGAGCGAGTCGACGGTGGCCTTCTGCACCCGACCGTCGGTTTCGGTCACGTTCCACCACGGCCCGATGGCGAACTCGAGGTGGTTGAGGTACATCAACACGTGGGCGGGCTCGGGGTCGACGAACGCCATGTAGTCGCTGCGGTCATCGAGGCTGACTCCCCCGACCGGGATCGAGATCATCGACGCGCTGTGCACGTTGGCGTTGTAGAACACCCGGTCGCACACCCCGTTGCTCCAGTAGATGAAGTCGTTGCAGGCGGTCCACTCATGGGTGGCCTGCACGAAGCTCCGCTGGTCCTCGTCAGGTACGGCGAACTCGCAGTCGAACAACAGCTCGTCGGTGAGTACCCGTGGAGCACCCGGACCCGCCTGGGCGTCGGGATCGGCAGGTCGGGTACGCATCATGTGGGTGCGTACGACTCCGCCAGCTCCGCGTGCGTGCTCGAACGGCTCGGCCGGTGCCTCGGGGCCTATCGGATCCATCGAGCCGTCCGCTGCGCGCGCAGCGAGGATCATGAACCGTGGCACCCCGCTGCCATCGTCGACATAGGTGGACCACTCGGCGCGGATCCCTGTGGTGATACCGCTGACCTCGTAGATGTTGAGACTCAGCCAGTACTGCGGTTCGGGATCCGACTCAAGGAAGCGCAGCTTGGCCAGGGTGAATGCCGGGGGCAGGTCCGCGAAGGCGGCGAAGTCGGCGACCTTGTCGTCGGGCACGACATAGTTGACGAAGACAGACGGCGGATCATCGGCGACTGTGAACTCGATGATCGGTTGGGCACGCCCTTCGGAGATGCGCGCGACCTCCGCGGCAGCGATGCGTCCGTAGCGGTCCCGACGGCGCCGACTCGCCTCGGATTCGGGCCGTGCGCTCAGAATTCCTCGTCGAAGGCGACGTCGCCGTCGACGCCCACCTGGTATGCCGACACGGTCCGCTCGAAGAAGTTGGTCAGTTCCTGCACGTCCTGCAGCTCCATGAAGTGGAACGGGTTCTTCGACCCGTACTGCTTGGGCAGTCCCAGCGTAACCAGGCGCTGGTCGGCGACGAACTGCAGGTACTCGCGGGTGTCGGCGAGCGACATGCCGGCGATTCCCTGTGAGAGCAGGTCCTCTGCGAAGGCGTACTCGACCTCGATCGCCTCGCCGATCATGTCGTGTACCCGCTGGTGCAGGTCGTCGTCGAACAGGTCGGGTTCCTCACGGCGCACCTGTTCGATCACCTCGAACGCGAAGTTCATGTGAGCCGACTCGTCGCGGAACACCCAGTTGGTGCCGGCCGCGAGGCCGTTGAGCAGGCCCTTGGAGCGCAGGAAGTAGACGTACGCGAAGGCCGCGAAGAAGAACAGTCCCTCGATGCAGGCAGCGAAGCAGATCAGGTTCAGCAGGAACTGCTTGCGGTGCTCTCGGGTCTCGAGTGCTTCGAGGGAGTTGATCGACTCGATCCAGCGGAAGCAGAAGTCGCCCTTCTGGCGGATCGAGGGGATGTTCTCGATGGCAGCAAAGGCCTCCTTGCGGGCGTCGTGGTCGGGGATGTAGTTGTCGAGAAGCGTCAGGTAGAACTGGACGTGCAGAGCCTCTTCATAGAGCTGGCGGCTCAGGTACATCCGCGCCTCGGGGGCGTTGATGTGCTTGTAGAGATTCAGAACCAGGTTGTTGGACACGATCGAATCACCGGTCGCGAAGAAGGCCACGAGGCGGCTGATCAGGTGACGCTCGGCAGGAAGCAGCTTGCGCTGGAGGTCGACGATGTCATCGGAGAAGTCGATCTCCTCGACAGTCCAGGTGTTGCGGATTGCGTCCCGGTACATGTCGTAGAACTGCGGGTACTTCATCGGACGCAGGGTGAGGCGGAACCCGGGGTCGAGCAGGCTTGCACCATCGGTGAGCCCACCGGGGACAGCTTCGGGTTCGGGCTGACCCGCAGGGGTCGGTGAGGAGGCCGGCAGCGGCTGGGCGAGGGCGTTGGACTCTGCGAGGGACATTGGTCTGGTTCGTCTCCGGTTTCGGCGGGGCTCGGGTGGGGTCGGGGGTGGGTTGTCGACTGACGGGTGAGACAGGGGCGCCCGGTGGGGCGCGGGGACTACTACCGGCCGAAGGCCGGAACTGCACTACTGACAGGCCTCGCAGGACTCCGGGTTCTCGAGAGAGCAGGCGACTGCTTCCGCGTCGGAGTACTCGGCCGGCTCGGCGGGCGGCTGCTGGGGCTGGCCGCCGGTGGGGCCCGACGGCCCCTGGGGCGGAGTGCCTCCCCCACCTTCGGCACCACCGGTCTTGTTGATCCGGGTCGCCGGGCGGGAACGCAGGTAGTAGGTGGTCTTGAGACCCGCCTTCCACGCGTGCAGGTACATCGAGGAGAGCTTCCCGATCGTGGGCGACTCCATGAACAGGTTGAGCGACTGCGACTGGTCGATGAAGGCGCCGCGGGCAGCCGCCATGTCGATGAGTGACCGCATCGGCAGCTCCCATGCGGTGCGGAAGATCTGGCGCACATCCGCGGGTATCGCCTCGATGTCCTGGATCGATCCTTCGTGGCGCTTGATCGCCCCGATTACCTCCTCGGTCCAGAGGTTGCGGGCCTGCAGCTCGCGCACCAGGTAGGTGTTGATCTGCAGGAACTCACCGGAGAGCGTCTCGCGCTTGAACAGGTTGGACACCTGAGGCTCGATGCACTCGTAACAGCCGGCGATCGAGGCGATCGTGGCGGTGGGCGCAATTGCGATCATCAGCGAGTTGCGCAGGCCATGGGTGGCGATCCGCTCGCGCAGCGGCGCCCAACGCTCGGCGTCGCTCGGCGTGATTCCCCAGAGGTCGAACTGGAGGTCGCCGGCGGCGGCACGGGTCTGCTCGTAGCCGGGGTGCGCCCCGTCGGCCTCGGCCAGCTCGCTCGATGCCCACAGGGCGTTGAAGTAGATCTCCTCGGAGATGCGGGTGGACAGGTCGCGGGCCTCGTCGCTGTCGAAAGGCATCCGAAGCCTGAAGAAGACGTCCTGCAGGCCCATCATCCCGAGTCCGACCGGACGCCACTTGGTGTTCGAGCTGCCGGCCTCGTCGGTCGGGTAGAAGTTGATGTCGATCACCCGGTCGAGGTACGGCACTGCGGTGCGCACCACCTCGGCCAGCCGGTCGAAGTCGAATGCCAGGTTGCCGGCCTCGTCGGGGCGCACCATGGCGCCGAGGTTGACCGAGCCGAGGTTGCACACCGCTGTCTCGGCCTGGTTGGTGACCTCGAGGATCTCGGTGCACAGGTTGGACAGGTGCACGACCCTGCCGGGGTCGCCTGGGGCGCCGCCGGTCTGGTTGCACTTGGTGTTGGATGCGTCCTTGTAGGTCATCCAGCCGTTGCCGGTCTCGGCAAGGGTGCGCATCATGCGGCTGTAGAGCTGGCGCGCGGACACCTGGCGCTCGTAGAGGCCCTCGGACTCGGCCTGCAGGTACGCCGCTTCGAACTCGTCGCCGTAGAGGTCGATGAGGTGCGGCACCTTCTTGGGGTCGAACAGGCTCCACTGCCAGTCCTGCTCGACGCGTTTCATGAACAGGTCGGGCACCCAGTTGGCGATGTTGAGGTTGTGCGCACGGCGGGCGGCGTCGCCGGTGTTTTCCTTGAGCTCGAGGAACTCCTCGATGTCTGCGTGCCAGCTTTCGAGGTAGACACATGCTGCGCCCTTGCGGCGGCCACCCTGGTTGACCGCAGCGACCGATGAGTCGAGCGTCTTGAGCCAGGGAACGATGCCGTTGGAGAGGCCGTTGGTGCCCTTGATCAACGAGCCGCGGGCACGGATCCGGCTGTAGGACAGGCCGATCCCGCCGGCGTGCTTGGAGAGCCGGGCGATATCGCGGTAGCGGTCATAGATGGCGTCGAGGTTGTCCTCGGGCGAGTCGAGCAGGTAGCAGCTCGACATCTGCGGGTGTGTCGTGCCGGAGTTGAACAGCGTCGGCGAGCTGGGCAGGTAGTCGAGGCTGGAGATCAGCTGGTAGAAGGTGATCGCGTCCTCTGCTGTGGTGGACAGGCCGCAGGCCACACGCATGAGGAAGTACTGCGGGGTCTCGGTGACCTCACGGGTGACAGGGTGCTTGAGCAGGTACCGGTCATACACAGTGCGCAGACCGAAGAACCCGTAGAGCCAGTTGCGCTCGGGCAGGATCGCGTCGTTGAGCTTGCGGGAGTGCTTGGCCACGAACTCGGCGGCCTCGTCTCCGATGAGTCCTTCGCGGTGGCCCATCTGGATCGACTGGCTGAACGAGTAGACGTCCTGGTTCTGGACCTCCTTGTCGATCACCGTGGCGAGCAGTCGGGCCGCGAGGCGGGAGTAGTTGGGCTCCTCTGAGATCAGCCCTGCTGCGGTGCGGATGGAGAGCTCGTCGAGTTCCTCGGTGGTGGCACCATCGACGAGGCCGGAGATGGTGCGGGTGGCCACCCGCATCGGGTCGACGTTGTCGAGCCCTGCGGCGCATCGTGCGACCGCCTTGACGATCTTGTTGACGTCGACTGGTTCCTGGCTGCCGTCGCGCTTGCGAACCCGCATGCTCGAGCCGGTCGGCGTGTCGGCGACACCCGGGGAGGACTCCCCTGACTCGGCACCGACCACTACCGGGTCGGTGGAGTCGGTAGGTCGCTGATTGGCCTCGTTGGCTTCGTCGGTTGTGTTCTCGCCAATTCGCTCGATCAACGACACTGTCGGGTCCCCTCTTGGTGAATGCTGTCGGGTGTCTGAAGCCCGGTTGCGCTTCCCCCCGGTGGCAACTGGGCTTCCTGGATTTCAGCGTGGTCACATGACCACCCTCTGTCATGGTTCGGAGATTCAGACACCACATGTTGTGGATCCGAGCCCCGCCTACCCCAAGATCTTGGGGGACAGGGGTGTAATTACAGCCATGTGAGCATGGGGCCGTCAAGCATTTCCAAAACCTCGCTCCGCGTAACCAAAACCGCCACGCGCAGTGTTCACCGGCCCGCGCAAAGTGGATCAAGCCACATGGAGACGCATCCACACAGGCTGAAATGGGTGGTGATTCCGTGCCGCGAGGCACGCCTGAGACGCTCACGCCAAGGACGTGACAACCACGTCCGCGTCGACAAGACTTCGCCACGACGGCTGCCACGAGGGACAGCCGCGACGGCGGGGCAACGATGCGCAAAAGGAACGACCGACGACGCTTCAGGACCTGGCCGCTGGGTGCCATGGCCGCATTCGCACTTCTCGTCTCCGCCTGCGCCCTGCCCACCTCTCCCGCTCCAGTGGTGGCCGACCAGCCCGAGGGCCGCGGCATTGTCGAAGGCGTCGAGGTGGCGCCGAGCGAGGCCTGCCTCGTCTCGATCGACGCGGCCGATGCCCCACCGCCCGGGCTGAGCAACCTGAGCATCGAATCCGGTGGAGTCACACGCAGCGCGATCCTGCGGGTTCCCCAGGGCGACGGTCCACACCCCGTCCTGGTCAGCCTGCACGCCTTCACCCAGAGCCCCGACCAGTGGGAGCTCTACTCCGGACTCGCTGATGCGGCGCTGGCGCGCGGTTATGTGGTGGCGTCGCCGCTCGGCAGCCAACCCGGGCCCCGTTGGGCCGTGCCCGGCGGCCTCGAACTCGGAGCCGACGACGTCGGGTTCATCGCGGATCTGCTCGACCGCATCGAGGACCGGGTGTGCGTTGACCGCAACGCCGAGTTCGCAGCCGGCTACTCCGCGGGAGCGGCCATGGCACAGGCCCTGTCATGCACGATGCCGTGGCGCTTCACAGCCGTTGCGGGATCGGGCGGCATGAACCTCACCGAGACATGCCCCGGCTCGCCTCCCACCGATGTGATGACGCTGCACGGAACCGCGGACCCGATCGCACCCCCGGGCGGCTCCTACGTCGTGTTCTCACCGCCGCTGGGATTGCCCATTCAGACTGTCGCCTCCACCAACGCAGCGCGCGCCGGCTGTGATCCGACCGCGGTCGAATCGACGCCGGTGGACTCGGTGCTGGCATCCACGTGGGGTGGTTGCGACGACTCACACCGGGTGACCCACTGGCAGATGCTGGGCGCCGGCCACACCTGGGCCGGCGCGGATTCACTCGCCAACGACCTGGTGACGGGCACCACGCTCGACACGTTCTCGGCCACCGAGGTCGTGCTCGACTTCTTCGACGCCGCCTGACCTGCGACCCCCGCGAACAGTGGGGGCTGCGGCGCGGCCTGATCAGCTCAGCGGCCTTCCGGCCCGTCTTCGTCCCACGGAGGCGGATACACCTCATCGTCGGTGTCCGATGCATCGATGGGACCGTATTGCGCCTCGTACTGGTTGACGTTGTCAGCGATCGCCCTCGCCACGCTGAAGATCACCGATGGAGGCACCCGCACCCTGGCGGTGTGGGTGAACGCCGCCGCTCCCGGTTGGGCGGGGGCGAAGAAATCCAGGGTGAACTCGTGCGCTGTGTGCCACACGGTCGCGAAGTTGGAGTAGGCGCCCGATGCAAGCTCCGGGTCGACCGTGAGTTCCACGTGTTCGGCGCCGTCGGGCAGTGGCTGGTCTGGTCGGTCCTCGGTCATGCGGACCGCAGCGTAACCGTGATGCCCCGCAGGCGGAGCGGCGCCGATCGGCAGCTGCATTCGGCGGTAGGGTCCGGCGATGTCCGAACCAGCGCCGGGATCACCAGGTGGCCCCCTTTGGGACCCCGAGGCCATCCCCGCGGCCACGATCATCCCGCTTCGAGACGGACCCCATGGCCTCGAAACCCTGATGCTGCGGCGCGACTCGGAGCTGCGTTTCGCCGCGGGCATGTGGGTATGGCCGGGAGGTCGGCTCGACCCGGAAGACTTCGCCGGTGGTGCGGCGCCCGACAATCCCACCCCTGACGACCTGGAGGCCGCCGCCCGCGTGGCCGCGCTGCGCGAGGCCGACGAGGAGGCAGGCATCACCATCGAGCCGGCCACGATCCGGCGTTGGTCCCAGTGGACTCCCCCGCGCATGGAGACCGGCGAGGCACCCAGGCATCGATTCACCACGGCGTTCCTGGTCGGCGTTGCGATCGGCGACACCGACGACGTGACCGTGGACGACGGCGAGATCCGCGAGCACCAGTGGGTGTCGCCCGGCGGCATGCTCGAAAAGCACGGAGCCGGCGAGGTCACGATGGCGCCGCCAACCTTCATCACGCTCTGCCACCTCGCCACGCATCGCAACCCGGCCGAGGTGCTCATGGCGGCCCCGTCCGCGGTCGGCGACATCGAGCACTTCGCGACGCGGGTGGGCTCCACCGAGGGCGGATGGGCGGCTCTCTACCACGGCGACGTGGCCTACGAGGCCGGCGCAATGGACGCCGAGGGTCCGCGTCACCGCCTGCACATGGACTCGCTGCCGTGGAGCTACGAACGGTCCGACTTCACGGGGGAGTCGTCATGAGCACACAGCCGGGTGGGCCGGCATGACCGAATACGACGGCACGCCCGATGACCCGGTCCAGGTTCCCGAGTCGATCACCTGTGTGGACTGCGGCGGCACCTGCGGACTGCTGACCCGACCGGACACCGACGACTACGACAATCCGGTTCCGTTCCGTGTCAGCGACGTGGTCGCCTATCGCTGCGCCGACTGCAACGACCGCTGGGACATCGTCCTCGAGTGACCGCCGGACATCCGCGCGGGATCCCCGATTGACGTCCGCGAGTGACCGGACGGAACGACCGCGGGTGTCGGTACAGGCGAGCGGCTGTGCTCAGCCACTCATCCCGATTTCCCGAGGCCCCTCGCGTCAGATCGACGCGTGGCTACTCGAGCAAGGAGGACGAGTGGCGCAGCACGGGAACATGCGGGCGCCGTTATCTGGTTCCGGGGTCGTGGGGGCCCACCGCTACGCTGGGTCGGCCGGAGGCCGCTTGCCGCAGCCGCCGTGACGCCGTCGCCCCAGCGCCAGCGCACACCCCTGCGAACACCTCACACCACCGCGAACAGCCCACACCCCTGCGAACACCCCACACCACCGCGAACAGCCCACACCCCTGCGAACACCCCACACCACCGCGAACAGCCCACACCACCGCGAACAGCCCACACCCCTGCGAACACCCCACCCCACCGCGAACAGCCCACACCCCTGCGAACAGCCCACACCACCGCGAACAGCCCTCACCCGCGAGCACCCACGATGACCGACAACGACCCAGCAGACCAGCCGTATCCGAGCGTTCCCACTAGGGCTGACTACCCCGCGATCGAGCGCGAGATGCTGGATCGCTGGGAGCAGCAGAACACGTTCGAGCGCTCTGTCGAGCTGCGGTCGGCCGCCGACGAGTTCGTATTCAATGACGGGCCGCCGTTCGCCAACGGCCTCCCCCACTACGGCCACCTGCTCACCGGCTACGTGAAGGACGTGGTGCCGCGCTACCAGACGATGCGCGGGCACCGGGTCAACCGTCGGTTCGGTTGGGACTGCCACGGCCTGCCCGCCGAGATGCACTCCGAAAAGGAGCTCGGCGTGTCGGGCCGGTTGGCGATCACCGAGTACGGCATCGACCGCTTCAACGACCACTGCCGCAGCTCGGTCATGCGCTACACCAACGAATGGGAGCGCTACGTCACCCGCCAGGCCCGCTGGGTCGATTTCAGCCACGACTACAAGACGATGGACATCGACTACATGGAGTCGGTGATCTGGGCGTTCAAGCAGTTGTTCGACAAGGGCCTCGTGTATGAGGCCTATCGGGTCATGCCCTACTCGTGGGGCGCCGAAACCCCGCTGGCCAACTTCGAGATCCGACTCGACGATGCCACCCGGCCCCGACAGGACCCAGCGCTGACAGTCGCATTCGAGGTCGACCCGCAGCGCGCCGGGGTGCTGGCGGACCAGCCCGGCGACGGCCCGATCGAGATCTGGGCCTGGACGACCACACCATGGACACTTCCGTCAAACCTCGCCCTCGCGGCCGGCAGCGGCGTCGACTACGTACTCGTCGCCACCGGCGATGGCGACCGAGCGGGCCGACGAGTGCTTCTGGGCGCCAACGCAGTCGACAAGTACGAGGACCAACTCGGCGAGGGCTACACCGTGATCGCCACGATCAACGGAGCAGAGCTGGCCGAGGTCGGCTACCAGCCGCTGCTGCCCTATTTCGCAGGCCACCCGAACTCGTTCCGGGTGCTTGTGGCCGACTGGGTGAGCGACGAGGACGGCACCGGGGTCGTCCACCTCGCTCCCGGCTTCGGCGAGGACGACCAGGCGACGTGCGAGGCCGCCGGCATCCAGTTGGTCGTGCCAGTGGACGACTCCGGCCGCTTCACCGCCGAGGTGTCGGACTGGGAGGGCGAGAACGTATTCGACGCCAACCCCGAGATCGCCCGGGCGTTGCGCGAGCAGGGCAAGCTCGTGCGCCACGACACCTACGATCACAACTACCCGCACTGCTGGCGCACCGACACGCCGATCATCTACAAGGCGGTCAACTCCTGGTATGTGGAGGTAACCGCCTTCCGCGACCGTTTGGTGGAACTCAATCAGGAGATCCATTGGATCCCCGAGCACGTGCGCGATGGCAGCTTCGGGCGCTGGATCGAGGGCGCGCGCGACTGGTCGATCAGCCGCAACCGGTTCTGGGGCTCACCGCTGCCGGTGTGGCGCTCCGACGACCCCGAGTGCCCGCGCACCGACGTCTACGGCTCCCTCGACGAGATCGAGGCCGACTTCGGCGTGCGGCCCACCGACCTGCACCGGCCCTACATCGACGACCTCGTGCGCCCCAACCCCGATGACCCAACCGGCAAGTCGATGATGCGCCGCGTGCCCGAGGTGTTCGACTGCTGGTTCGAGTCGGGCTCCATGCCATACGCCCAGGCGCACTACCCCTTCGAGAACCACGACTGGTTCGAGTCGCATCTGCCTGCGGACTTCATCGTGGAGTACATCGCGCAGACCCGCGGCTGGTTCTACACGATGCACGTCCTGTCGGTGGCTCTGTTCGACAAGCCGGCCTTCTCCAACGTGATCTGCCACGGCGTGGTGCTCGACCACGAGGGCCGAAAGCTCTCCAAGAAGCTGCGCAACTACCCCGACCCCGAAGACGTGATGGCCTCGCACGGTTCCGACGCGCTGCGTTGGCACCTGATGGCCTCGCCGATCCTGCGCGGCGGCGACCTACGCATCTCCACCGACGCGTCCGACTTCTCCGACGTCGTTCGCCTGGTGCTCAACCCGATCTGGAACGCCTACTCCTTCTTCACCCTGTACGCGAACGCCGACGGCTACACCGCGAGGGTACGCACCGACGCGCAGGGCCAGCTCGACCGATACATCCTCGCCAAGACCGCGGAACTGGTGGAGTCCGTCACCGCCACGATGGACGACTTCGAGATCGCGCCGTCGTGCGCGGAGATCCTGTCCTTCCTCGACGCGCTCAACAACTGGTACATCCGACGCTCGCGTGAGCGGTTCTGGGCACCCGGCGGCGGGGACGACAACGTGTCGGCCCAGGACAAGGAAGACGCCTACGACACGCTCTACACGGTGCTGCTGACCCTGATGAAGGTGGCGGCTCCCCTGCTCCCGCTCGTGGCCGACGAGATCTGGCTCGGGCTGACCGGCGGCTCGGCAGGCTCCGGCGACGCCTCCAACACCGACTCGGTGCATCTCCAGGATTGGCCAGACGTGTCCGACTGGCCACACAACCACGCGCTCGTTGCTTCGATGGACCGCATCCGCGATGTGTGCTCGACCGCACTGGGGCTGCGCGAGGAGCGCCGCTTGCGGGCCCGCCTGCCCCTGCAGCGCCTCACCGTCGCCGGCGTCGGGGTCCACGACCTCGAGCCGATGACCCACCTCGTGCGCGATGAGGTCAACGTCAAGCAGGTGGAACTGACAGACGACCTCGACTCAGTCGGCACCTTCACGTTGAAGCCCAACGCGAAGGTGCTCGGTCCCCGCCTCGGCAAGACGGTCCAGGAGGTGATCAAGGCAGCCAAGTCAGGCGACTGGGAAGCCAACGACGATGGCACTGCCACCGCGGGCGGACACTCACTCGCCGAGGGCGAGTTCGAGATGACCTTGCAGCCCCGCGAGGGCGCCGCGGCTGCGGCCCTGCCCGGCAACGACGCCGTCGTCGAACTCGATGTGGAGGTCACGCCGCAACTCGCGGCCGAGGGCATGGCCCGCGACGTGGTGCGCCTGGTGCAGCAGGCGCGCAAGGACGAGGGCTTCAAGGTGACCGACCGGATTCGTTGCCACATCGACTCCACGTCCGATGTCATCGAGGCCGTCGAGGCACACCGCGCCTGGGTGTCAGACACCGTTCTTGCCACCAACCTCACCCTCGCCGAGGGCGTCGACGATGACGCCCTCGCACGCGTCGAGGGTCATCCGGTCAACATCTCCGTCCAGCGCGCCTGAGCCAGCCGGCTCAGGCCTGCGGTGCAGCGAGCGCCTCGCGCAACACGAGCGCCTCGGCTGCCGCGGAGTCGACCACGTCGGTCACTTCCAGCATCCGGCCCTGGTCGACGAGCACCAGGATCACGGTGCCTCCGACGCCCGGGCGCACCAGCACGTTCGTCGCCACGGGGTGGAGTGACTCGATGGCCGGGCGGCCGGGACGGTCGACCACGACCAACAGGCGTCGATCCGTGCGCCCAACCGCTGCGGGCCAGGCCTTGACGCGCCCGCAAGCCACGCCACCGAGGCTCTCGCCCGGTGCCAGCGCCTGGCCCAGGCCCGTGAGCGCTTCAGTGCTGCGCATCACCGACTCGGTGTTGAGCATCGCCACGAGAGCTGAGAGCTCGGCACTGCGGCGCTGGGCGTCGTCAACGGGCGGGGTCGGAACCGCAGCCGGGTCGACGGGACCCCCGGTTGCAGCGGGTTGTGGCTGCGTCTCCTCGGTACCGGGCGCCACCCAGCCTTCGGCGGCGTTGGCGGTGCGCCCACCCCGTGCCCGCCGGCGTGGGAACCTCGACTTGGCAGCAGCGATCCGGGCACGACGGCCCTTCGCGCGGTCGTCTCCGGGCACCTGGGGTTCGCCGGTGCCGCCGGGGACCTGCGGCGCTTCGCCGGGCCGGACGTGGTCCGGGGGCACTGCGCCGGAGTCGCCTGATGCCATTGCAGGACCAGGCACGATCGGCGGCTCGGCGGGTGGCTGCATCGGCGGAGCCGGCGAGACGATCTCGGCCTCCTCGACTGCGGGGAGGTCCACCACCTCGGTGGGGGTCGGCTCCGGCACGATCTCGGCCTCCGCGACGTCGGGGGGTGGCTCGTAGGCGGCGGGCTGGGCCATCGCGGGTGGGAATGGGACATCCGGCGCCGGCGCCGCCTGCGGCTGCACGGGCGCCACAGGTGGCTGGGGTTGCGGCCGGACCTGCTCGGCAATCGCCGGTGCGGCCACTCCCGAGCCGGCGGCCGACTCATAGAGCGCCATGAGGGCCGCTGCTTCCGGGGACTCGGGATCGAGGGCGTAGACGGTCTCCCCGTCCCAGACGGCAACACCCAGCACTCCGGCTCCGGCCACCGACGCGGCCGCTGCCGAGACTGCATCGTGCTGCGTTGTTGCCGCGGACACGGCGACCAGGCGAGCGGGGTCGAAAGGCGGCGGTGAGAATGCGGCCGGGGCAGCCGTCGGGACTGCGACTGGCGGCTGGACAGCCGCGGGGACTGCGACCGGCGCCGGCACCGAAACCGGCTCGGCGGTCGTGACGGTCGGCAACGGACGTGCGCCCACATCGCCTCCGGAATCGCCGATGGCTTCCAGCGGCGGCACCTTCGCCGCCACACGCGCGGGCACCCATGCCGCTGTGATGCCGACGAAGAGCGCGACCGCAGCGATGGCCACGACGGTCATCACCGGGATGCTGAAGGTGTCGAGCCCGAGCGACGCCAGCAGCTGAACGGCTGCAGCGGCTGCACCCACTCCGATCACCAGACCGAGCACCGTGCCCACGGAGGCCAGGGCCGTGCCCTCGAACAGGACCATACGAAGCACCTGGCGCCGCGAAGCGCCCGATACCCGCAGCAGGCCGAACTCACGACGGCGTTCACCGACCGACAGCACGAGCGTGTTGATCACGCCCACCAGAGCCTGAAGCAACGTGAACAACAACATCCACTGGATGACTCGCTGGAAGCCCCGCAGCAGGTCTGCGCGCTGGTCCACGAACTGCTCGGGAGTGAGCACGGCGGTGACACCATAGGAGCCTGCGAGTTCCTCCACGCCCGCCGCCGCCTCCGGGGTGCCGTCGGTGCGGAGCAGCGCGGCGAGGTCGATCGTCGCCGGCACCTGGCGGGTGAGAACCGCACGGTCGGTGACCGCGTCGCCCAGCAGCGCCTGGCCCGTGTCGTACACACCCGTAATGGTCGGATCCTCGAACCCGCCGCTGGTGAACACTACGGGCAGGGTGTCACCCACGCTGTAACCCGTACGTTCGGCGAGCGACGCGGAGATCCAGATCGTCGTGTCGGTGAGCGGCCCCGGCGCGGATCCTTGCCACTGCGGAGCGACCACATCGAGCGCTGTGTCGCCATCGAGGCCGGTGAGACGCACACCGAACTGACCGACGGTGCCCCGGCCGAGTTGCCAGCCGCTGACCCCGTCGACACCGTCGACGAACGACAGTTGCTCGACGAGATCGCTCGGGAGGCCACCACGCGTGAAGGTCTCGGAGTCGACAACCAGGTCTGCGGTGACCAGCTCGTCGACCGCTCCGTCGACGGAATCGGTGAACGAATTGAGGAACACGGCGAGGCCGGAGACCACGGCTGCGGCGAGCAGCACGGCGGCGGTGGTCGAGGCCGTGCGACGCGGGTTGCGTGCAGCGTCGCGTGCAGCGACGCGGCGAAGCGGCCGGGGCCTGAACGGCACGACCGACATCACCAGCGACACGGTCTGTGCGAGGAGCCAGGGCAGGGTGCCGAGAAGCAGCACCACCACGGCTGTGACGGATGCGGCCACGACGACGCCCACAGGTTCCGCACCCGCCAGCAGCGCAACCCCGGTGGCGAGCGCTGCGAACACGACAGCGCGACCAACGGAGGCTCCGAAGCCCGCCCACCGCGCAGCCGTGGGAGAACCGGCCTCGGTGACGGCTTCGACCGGCGACACCTTGCATGCCGATGTAACCGGTCGCCAGGCCGCGACGAGTGTGGCCACTACGCCGACACCCACGGCAATGAGTACTGCGCGCGGGGTGAGGTACGGGCCGGCAGTGGGCACCGACGTGCCCAACGAGCCGAGCGCCCTCTCGATCAGGCCGGCGAGCAGCAGTCCGAGCGGAATGCCCACCACGGAGGCAACCAGCGCGAGCAGTCCGGCCTCCGCGAACGCGGCGCGGCGCAGTTGGCCGACCGATGCCCCGACGAGCCGGAAGCTCGCGAACAGGTGTCGCCGTTGGGAGTGCAGCAGGCTGAGGCTGTTGGCAACGGTCATCATGCCCACCGCCAGCGCCAACACGCCGAAGCCGGTGACGAGCGCCCGCACCAGGGCGAAGCTGCGGGTCAGGCTCTCCTGTGCGTGCAGTGCGGCGGTGTCGGCATCGACCACTTCCACACCCGGTGGTGCAGCGGCGGCGATGCGGGCGGCGACGCCGTCGGGGTCGGCCCCTTCGGTGAGGGTGACGGCAATCCGGTTGTCGTCCACCGGACGGTCGAACACCAGACGCGCCTCCGGTGTGGTCAACACCACGAGGCTGGCGCCTTCCGACGGTCCGGCTGCGGCGGCGTCGACGACGCCGGTCACCGTGTACTCGCCATACTTGCCCTTGCCCGCGACGACGACGGTATCCCCGGTGCCGATACCTGCCTGCTCGGCTGACCGGGCATCGATTGCAACTTCGGTGTCCGCGAGTGGGGGCACGCCCTCCACGAAGCTGAGCCCGGACACACTCGGGTCCTCAGGCCAGTTGACTCCCAGTGGTTGCTCGGACAGACCTGGGGTCACGAGCGGGGTGCCCTCGGAGTCGAGCAGGATCGCAACGTCCTCCAGGCGGTGCGACACCGAGTTGACCCCGGGTAT
The DNA here is from genome assembly GCA_024222295.1 of Actinomycetes bacterium. Lineage (NCBI taxonomy): Bacteria > Bacillati > Actinomycetota > Actinomycetes > Actinomycetes bacterium. Next base: position 82,591 of record JAAEPF010000051.1, on the reverse strand, counting down.
GCCCGCCGTGATGTCGACCAGCGAGCTCGGCACCAGCCGCCGCACCTGCTCGAGGCTCGACTCGTAGGCGACCTCGCCTTCGATCACCAGGTCGGCGTCGTCGGCCGACACGGTGGCCAACTCGTCGAGACCGGCGCCGATTCGGTCGAGCAGCCCCAGAGCGCCTGCGAGGTATCCCACGCCCAGGGCAATGGCCACACCGGCGAGCAGAAGCCGCCGCCGCTGGCGCAGCAGCGCCCGCAGCACGGGACCACCGAATCGCCGGCGCCCTGTCCGGCTCGCGCCAGCCGGTGCAGATGTGACCATGAGCACAGAGAGTACCGCCGACCCCCCGAAACGACGTGATCGCGACCGATGCTGGGCACGATTGCCCAGCGGCGGCCAGGTCAACCCCTTGCTGCCTCGAGAAGCACGTCGACGTCGCTCGACAGCAGCGCACCCATGGACCCGTCGCCGTCGACCACCAATGCCCACCACTGGCGGCCGTCGCCGAGGCGACCGAGGACCGTCGACACCGACTCCCCCGGCGAGACCCTGGGAAGTGTGACGAGCGACTCGGCCACCGACGTGGCAGGCACCGCTGAGCGCTGTGCCGGCGGGATCCGCCCGATGGCGTCACGGGTGACCATCGCACTGACCGTGGCCCGGCGGTCCGTCAGCGGCACGAGCGGAGCCTGGGAGTCGCGTGCCAGCGCGGCCTCGGCATCCGCAACGGTCGCGGTCGGCCCGAGCGGCACCGGCAACGGCCTACGGACGCGCGAAACGGGCATCTCGAGCAGCGTCGGCGCCGGCGCCGATGCGGCCCACTCCGAGCGGGCAGCCACGAACAGGAACAACGACAGCGCGAGGATCCACAGCCCCGACCACACCGACACGCGGATCGTGAGCCACAACCCGACTGCACCCATTGCCCCGGCGAGGATCTGTCCCCACAGGGCAGCGACGCGCGTGGCGCGGATCTTTCGCTGCATTCGCCTCCACAGGACCGCCCGCAGAATCCGCCCACCGTCGAGCGGGAAAGCCGGCAGCAGGTTCGACACCGCGAGCACGGCGTTGATTCCCGACAGCCAGACCAGCAGGCCGAACATCACTTCGGAACCATCGACCTGGCGGACTCCCCACGCGAGCACGCCGGCCACCAGCGCCGTGAGGGCACTCATGGCCGGGCCTGCGAGAGCGATGCGGAACTCGGCACCGGGGTTGTCGGCGTCGCCTTCCAGCTTCGCCACGCCACCGAACAGCCAGAGGGTTATCTCGGCGACCTCTACATCGTTTCGTTGTGCCACCCAGCTGTGGCCGAGCTCGTGCAACACCAGCGACCCGAGGAAGGCCACGACGCCGACGATGCCGGCAAACCAGTACGCGGAGTCGGGATGTGCGGGCGCGATCGACGGCAGCGACACACTGGCGAGTGACCAGGCGAGCACGATGGCGATCACGAACACCCACCCATTGACTCCGATGGGCACGCCGAAAAGACGGCCGAGGGTGAGGTGCGATCGCATCGCCGACAAGGGTAACCAGAGGCCCGACGGCCCACGTTTCGCACCTGAGAGGCTCCCGCGTACATGTCGGTGGCTTTGGGATCGGCGACGCGCGTGGCGACAATGGAACACGTGTCCCCCATCCCTGGCGCACAGGACGCCGCACTCGAGGTCCTCGAGCGCCGAGCTGAACTCATCACCACCCGGCCGCGCACCGACGCCGAACTGGCCGAACTGGCCGAACTGACCTCGGCACTCGAGCGCCTGTTGGCAGAGCCGGCCACGGTGGATCGGGTGCAGCTGGAGGGCCCCGATGCCGACGAGCCGCTGGCGAGGCACCTGGCGGCGATGGAACCGGTTAACCCGGTGGCCGACGAGACCGACCTGCTGGACCGCTTCGCTGAGGATCGGCGGGTGTTCGTGCTGCGCCACCGCGCCCTCGGGAATCTGCCCGCCAACGTGGTGTGGGTGGCACTGCGCAAGGGCATTCCGAACCGGCTGGGCGAGGTGCTCGACCCGGAAGCTCCGACGGTCGAGCCGGCTGATGCCGACACGGCCGTGTTCTATTCGATCTGGAACGTCCAGCCCGGCCTGGCCGGCATGGGTGGTGGCCGCGAGCTGATCGAGGGCGTTGTGGCGCGCCTGGCCGACGAGCTGCCCTCGCTGCACACCTATGTGACGTTGTCGCCGGTGCCGGGGCTGCGCCGGTGGCTCGAGTCGGCCGGCTTCGAATCCGAGCGGGCCCCGAGCCAACTTGATTCCCTGGCCGCGCGTTACCTGTCCTCGATGAATGCCGACGGCCGGATGCTCGACCCCGTGGGGCGCTTCCACCTCGGCAACGGGGCAAGCCTGCACCGGGTCTGTGAAGATGCTGATCCCTCGGAGCTCGGGATCTCGCGCTCCTGGGGGGTGATGGCCAACTACCGCTACGAACCCGAGAACCGGGCGGCTAACCGGGCCGCGCTCACGGCACGCAAGCCGGTACTGGGCGAGCAGCCGCTCAGGCTGCTGGGCCTCAGTCCATGACGACCCACGCAGCCGCCATGGCGGCGTCGTGGGTGATCGACAGGTGAACAGACCGGGCGAGCGCCTCGGTGACCCCGGCCGTGACTCCGAGGACCGGCCGGCCGTCGGGGTCGGCCACTATCTCCACGTCTGACAGCACCACGCCCTGCGGGAGCGCGCCGGGCACAGCGGAGAGCACTTCGATGACGAGTTCTCTGGCCAGCAGCCGGGCGGCCATCCCGGGGTGCGGATCACGCCGCGCCACCAGCAGGGCCCGCTCGCTGGGGGCGAAGGATCCGAGCGCAACCTGTCGACCCCCGAAGCGGTCGATCACTGCATCGACGGGCTCGGCGCGAAATGCGCGACGTTCGGAGGCAGCACTCAAAGGTCCGGCGTCGCCTCGAGTCGGCCCGACGCGATCTGCTCGGTGAACGCCCGGAAGTACTCCTCGTTGCGGTCCGCATAGCGACTCGCGTACTCGGTGACCGACCGGTCGAAGCTGTCGCCCTTGCCCAGGTAGGCCGACAACGCGACCGGATCGCCCGTGCGCGCATGGCCGCGCGCAAGGGTCACGCCGCACACGACTGCGTAGTCACGGAGTCGCTTCTTGCTGGAGCCCTCGACTTCGACGGAGCCCTTCCAGTCCTTCAGCTGCCGGACATAGAAGTCGGGGCCGCCGTCGATCGTGGTCCACCCGAGGAACGGATCGCTGACTGCCTGCACCAGCCTCTGACCTTCGACGACACGCCTTCCGCCATTGCCATACGGGCTGGCCGGGAGGTAGTCCTCCAACACCGAACGCCCTGCTTCCTTGAACTGGAGGAAGAACGGGTCACTGCGATCCTTGCCCTCCATCAACAGGATCAGGCAGCGGGTTCCGACACTGCCGACGCCGACCACCTTGATGCCGGCCTCAACGGGGGTGAAACGGTCGAGCAACGCCCGTCGATGGTCCGCGATGCTCGCGCGGTAACCCTCGAAGGCCATCTCGGCGGCCCGTTCGAGTTGTGAGGCCTCCATGGTCTGCTCGAGCTTCGAGAGCGGGAACAGCACCGGCGGAGTGGATCGGATGCGGTAACGGCCCCCCGATTCGACGGTCAGCTTGCGCAACGCCTGGGTGGAGTCCTTCGTCATGGCCCTGTTGGCGAACTTCGCCACCCGCTGACCGGCCTTCGAGCCGCCGGTCTCCTGGATCCGGCGCTGGAGGTCGGCGACGTCGGCGCGGTCGTAGTGAAGCTCGAGCACACCCATCTCCGCGTACACAGCCATGGCCATCCGATATGCGGCCACCGACCGGTTGGCGATGCCACGCTGGGCCTTGCGGCCGAGTCCGTTGTGGCGGGCCGCGATCACGAACGACGCGGCAAGCCGCTTCACGTCCCACTCGAAGGGCCCCCTCAGGGTCTCGTCGAAGTCGTTCGCGTCAAATACAAGGCGGCGCTCCGGCGAGCCGTAAGCACCGAAGTTGGACAGGTGAGCATCGCCGCCCAACTGCACCTGCAGCCCGCTCACGGGATTATCCGCCAGGTCGGCGGCCATGACGGCGGCCGACCCCCGGTAGAAGGTGAACGAACTCACCGACATGCGGCCCCGCCGCACCGGCACGAGGAACCCCAGACGCGTTTCGTTCTGGGCCTCGACGATGCGCACGGCATCGTCAGGGCTCCTCAGGTCACCGAGCTCGGCGTTGGCGCTGCGCTGCGCCACCTGGCGGGCGGCGCGACCGCTACGGGCGCGTTCATCCACCGTGGGGTGCTGTGAGCTCAGCGACATCACAGATTCCCATCGGCACCGGGCACAGCTGCACCGCGGGATCCCGGACCCGGCGGTGAGCTGTGCGGTGCCGCTGCGTCAGACCGCTCGGACGTTGAGCGCCTCCGGGCCCTTGCGGCCCGGTCCGACCTCGAACTCGACTGCCTGACCCTCTTCGAGGGAGCGGTAGCCGTCACCGGCGATGTTCGAGAAATGGACGAACACGTCGTCCTCTCCCTCGCGCGAGATGAAGCCGTAGCCCTTCTCGTTGTTGAAGAACTTCACGGTTCCGTTTACGACACTCATTGCACTTGCTTTCTGTCATCCCCGGGACCGATGGCCCCGGGTAGTTCGCCGGGAGTACTTCGCCCGACGCATTCATGTGCACAAGGTTAACCACCTGACGTGCCCGCACAAGCGCACCATCTAACCGAGCGCCCGCAGAGCGGCTTGCGCGGCAGGATCCGAGGCCTGCAGAAAAGGCGTCATCCGCGCTGGGTGCGATACTTGCCGCCGATGACACCCGCCATCGAACTGGACCACCTCACCAAGTCGTACGGCCGCACCCGCGGTGTCGTGGACCTGACGCTCGAGGTTGCCAGCGGGCAGGTGTTCGGATTCCTCGGTCCCAACGGGGCGGGCAAGTCCACCGCAATGCGCGTGCTGCTGGACCTGCACCGACCAACCTCCGGCGCCGCGCGGGTGTTCGGGCTCGACTCCCATGGAGACAGCCTCGAAGTGCGCCGGCACGTTGGATACCTCTGCGGCGACGTGGCCCTGTATGACTCGCTCGGGGTCATGGAGCATCTCGAGTGGTTGGGTGAGCTGCGCGGCGGCGTGGACCGCAGCGTCATCCGCTCGCTGGCCGAGCGATTCGATCTGGACCTGTCGCGAAAGGTCGGCGACCTCTCCAAGGGCAACAGGCAGAAGGTCGGCCTGGTGCAGGCGTTCATGGGCAGGCCCGACCTGCTGGTGCTCGACGAGCCCACCTCAGGACTCGACCCACTGGTCCAACACGAGTTCCAGGCCATGGTTGCCGAGGTCGCTGATGAGGGCCGCACGGTGTTCCTGTCGTCTCACGTGATCGACGAGGTGGACCGCACCTGTGACCGTGTTGCGATCATTCGCGAGGGCCGCCTGGTCACCAATGAGTCCATCGAATCGCTTCGCTCCCGGTCGCTGCGCACCGTGCGCGTCCTGTTCGAATCGCCGGTTGACCCGGCGGCGTTCGAGGCGCTCGCGGATGTGACAGACGCGCGAGTGGACGGCAACGAGCTCACGGTCACCACGACCGGTGATGCCGACGCGCTGGTCAAGATGGCTGCGCGGCACCACGTAGTCGACCTCGTCAGCGAACGGGCGGACCTGGAGGAGATCTTCCTCGCCTACTACGCACAAGAGGATCCGACCGACACAGGCGGCGGTGGGCGGTGACCGGGCTCGCAATAACGGGCCGATCGCTCCGCGACCGCCGCGGCTCACTCATCTGGTGGGCCGTGGGCATCTTCCTCTACACCGCGATGATCATGGCCGTCTGGCCGGTCATCGAGGACAACAAGGAGTTCGAGGAACTCGCCAAGAGCTACCCGGAAGCACTCAAGGCGATGATGGGCGGCCCCGACGCATTCGACGCCTTCACCACTCCGGCCGGGTTCCTCGACACCTACCTGTACTCGATGATCCTGCCGTTCATACTCGTGGGCCTCGCTGTCGCCATGGGGGCGGCGCTTCTCGGAGGCGACGAGGAGGACGGCAAGCTCGAATTGCTGCTGTCCTACCCGGTGACCCGCACGTCGGCCGTCGGCCAGAAGGCACTGGCAATGACCACCGCGGTCGTCGCCATAGCCGCACTGGTGGTGCTGCTGATCTTCGCGGTGGGATCGCTCGTCGACCTGGATGTCGGCATCGCGGGTCTCCTGTCCGCCACCCTGGGCACGGCTCTGTTCGCACTCCTGCACGGCCAGATTGCGATGCTGGGCGGAGCGGTACTCGGCCGCCGGGGCGTGGCGCTGGGCGTGGGCTGGGGTGTCGCTCTGGGCGGGTACCTGCTCAACGTGTTGTCGGGGATCGACAGTTCGCTCAGCTGGCTGCGCTGGCTCTCACCGCTGCACTACGCAACCGCCAACACACCACTCAACAACGGGCCGCCCGTGGAATACCTCGCACTGCTGGCAGCGCTGGTCCTTGCGACCACCGCGACGCTTGTGGCGTTCCGCCGCCACGACCTGCGCTGATCACCGCCGAAGGCCCGCAGGCACCCCAGCGGAGTCAGTCGACGCCCGACTGTGGGGTCACGACGACCGGGCAGGAGGCATTGCGCACCACGAAATCCGACACCGAGCCCAGCACGGCACGCTTGAGCCCGCTGCGGCCCCGCGACCCCATCACGATCGCCGTGGCATCGACCTGCTGCGCGTAGGCGCAGATGGCCGGCCCAGGGTCTCCCTGGAGCATCCGGCGCGGTGCGTTGTCGAGGCCGAGCCGTTGCGCCTTTGCAGCGAGGGCACGTTCGGTCTCGGCCACCGCAGCTTCGTGCTCAGCGGTGAATTCCTCTTCGGTCATCACGGGCCCCGCATGGCCAGAGGCACCGTGCAGGTCCGCCGGGTCGGGTCCGTCCACGACCATCACGACCTCGAATTCGGCTGAACCTGCCAGAAGGGCATGGCCCTGCTCGATCGCTGAGACCGACTCCTCTGAACCGTCACTGCACAACAACACCGGGTTTGCCATGGATGGCATCCTACCGGTGGCCACGCGAAGCCCCGGCGCAGCCAGACCCTCACCGGCGCAGCCAGACCCTCACCGGCGCCGCGGACTGTCGCTTCAGTTGCTCCGATGTGGCGTCATCCTGCGCGCGCCCCGGCCTGCCCACCGCACAGCAACCACCATCGTCAACACCATCGGGAACACCTCGAGCCGCCCGATGATCATCAGTAGCGCGAGCGTCATCCGTTCACTGACCGAATAGACGGCGAAGCTCGACGCGGGACCGGCCTCACCCAGCGCCGGGCCCATGTTGCCCATTGCGCTCACCGCACCCGAGAACCCGGTGAGCACGTCGGTCCCCTCGAAGGTCACCAGCACCGAGGCGGCCACGACCACCACGATGTACAGCAGCACGAACCCGGCTATGCGCCCCACAACCTGCTCATCGAGCACGTCGCGGCCCTGCTTGATCGGCATGGCAAGCCTCGGCCGCTCCGAGCGGCGCAGCTCGCGCCAGGCCACCCGCGCCATCACCTGGGCGCGCAGGACCTTCATCCCGCCCGACGTCGAGCCGGTCATCCCGCCGACCCACATGAACAGGAACAGCACCGCCTGCGCGGCGGGGGCCCATGCGGCGAAGTCCCCCGCCGATCCGGCGCCGTTGGCGTTGCCGAATCCGGTGGAGGTGCCGAGGGTGACCACGTTGAAGGCCGCCATGCGGAACGCTTCGCCGAAGCCGTCGCCGTCGATCGCCAGGATCGCCGTGACCACCACGATGCCGAGCGCCATGCCACCGATGTAGAGCCGGAACTCGGAGTTCCTCGCATACAACCCCGGACGCCCCTTGACGGCGTTGTAGATGAGGGTGAACGAGGAGCCCCCGATGATCATCCCGATGATCACGACGAACTCCACCGCAACCGAGTCGTAGGCGCCAATCGAGGCCGCGTCGGGAGCGAACCCGCCGGTGGACGCCACGGCCAGCGACAGCCCCACCGAATCGAACCAACCGATGCCGGTGGCCAGCAGCGCGATCGACGAGGCGACCGTGAAGACCAAGTACACGAGCCACAGCCGTTTGGCCGTCTCACTCACCCTCGGCGCCAGTCTGTCCGAGGTGGGGCCAGGGGCCTCCGCCTTGATCAGCTCCAGACCGCCCACGCCGAGGAACGGCAGCACGGCGACGGCCAGCACGATGATGCCCATTCCGCCGAACCACTGGGTCAGCTGGCGCCAGAACAGGATCCCCGATGACGCCTCCGCGAAGTCGGCGCCGGTGAACACGCTGGAGCCCGAGCAGGTGAACCCCGAGATCGACTCGAACAACGCCGCGTCGAATGTCGCGAGCTGTCCGGCGAACAGGTACGGAATGGCACCTGCGAACGAGGTCACGATCCACGACACGCTCACCGCCACGAACACCGCCCGCGGAGGCAGGTCGGTGGGCACGCGCGTGGTGCGCCGAAGGGCCTCGCCCGCCGCCATGGTGACCAACCCCGACGCAACCAGGTCGAATGTGGCGTGGCCGCGCTCGATCACGTCCACCACGGCGCTCACCAGCATGCCTCCGCCTGCGAACAGCAGGGACAGACCGACCATGTGTGGTGTGAGGTACGCGAGCTTTCGGCTGCGCTGGATGACCTCTTTGCTGTCGGTGCGCCGCCTGCCACCGGTACGAGACGCGCGCCGCGGGCGCGGGTCGCTCACCAGGCCTTCACCCCTCGGGCGCTCGTCTTGGCGTCTCACCGCCGACCCGTCCGACGGTTCTTCAGCGAGCGCAGCCGCCGCAGCGGCCAGATGAGCACGGCAACCGACCCGTCGAGCAACGGGTACAGCTCCACTCGACCGGCGAACATCAACACCAGCAGGATCACGAGCGCGGGACGACCCAGCGCGGCCAGCGGCTCACCCACGCCGAGTTCACCGAGCGCCGGGCCGTAGGTAGCCAACGCGCTGAGCGAACCACTCATCGCTGTCACCAGATCGGTACCGGCCATCGTCAGTGCCACGAACCCGGCAGCGGCGGCACCTATGTAGAGCACCTGGTAGCCGAGGATGCGACTCATGCGCGGTTCGTCGACTGCTTCGCGCCCGACACGGACCACCCTCACGACGCCGGGGCGCAACTGTGTGTCGAGCTCGCGCCACAGATAGCTGAACAGCGCCATCCCGCGCACGATTCGGAACCCCCCGCCCATGGAACCCGACATGGCACCGAGCCCGATGAGAAGCACGAGGATCCACTGCGGCCCCGGCGCCCATTCCGCCCAATCGGCCACCCAGTGACCGGTCGAGGACACGGCCGAGGCGGCAGTGAAGGCTGAGATGCGCACGCTGGACAGGAAGTCATGGCCCGGGCTCTGCACCGCCGCGATCACCGCCGTTGCAGCTGCGATCAGCCCGCAGTAGGCCCAGAGCTCCCGCGAGCCGATGAGGGCCCGGGAACGTCCGCGGAGCACCGACCACACGACCGCGAGCGACAGCCCCCCGAGGAACATGCCCGCCACACCCATCCACTCGATCAGCGCCGAGTCGAAGAACGAGAAAGAACCGGCGTGGTTGGCGAAGCCGCCGGTACTGATCGTGGTGAACGCATAGGTAACTGCGTCAAAGGGCCCCATACCGCCGATCAGGAACAACGTGGCGCCCACCCCGGTGAGTCCGCAGTAGAGCAGGAAGTAACGGGACAACACGCGGCGGACATGACCCGAGTTGAGGTGCGGTGATTCGGTGGGCAGGCGGGCTCGCGGATCCGAGGGGCCGGACACACCGAGGAACGGCAGCACCGCAATCACCGCCGCCAGGGCCCCGAATCCGCCCAGCCACTGGGTGGTCGCCCGCCAGAACAGGATCCCCCGGGTCTGTGCCTCCGGGTCCTCGATCACGGTCAGGGCTGTGGTGGTGAATCCGGCGGTCGACTCCATCAGGGCTTCGCCCGGGCGCGTGATCGTGCCGGTGACTCGGTAGGCCAGGATCGACAGCGCGATCATCGACAGCAGGCCGATGCCCACGGTACGCAACGACCTTCGTGGTGTCAGCCGTGATGGCACCGGCACCCGCTTGGCGCTGAACACGCCGATTCCGACCGCCAGGATCCCCACAACGGCGAGGCCGACCGAGTCGGTGCCGCCGTCGGTCAGGTCGACGAGCGCTGCGGCGATCAACCCGATTCCGCACACCAGGACCGACACGCCGGCGACGGCGATCTCGGCCGACGCCTGGCGGATCTTGAGTCCGGATATCTCCTCGGGAGCCGCGTCGGCACCGCTGGGGCGCCTGAAGGTCTTCACGCGAAGAGCTTGCCGACCAGTTCCGCGCGGTCCGGCATGGCGAACACGACCACATGGTCACCGGCAGCCAACTCCGAGCGACCGCGGGCTATCTCGGCAACTCCGTCTCGCACCACCGCGCCCAGCAAGACGTCGGCAGGCAGGTGCATGTCGGATACCACTGCGCCGTCGACCTCGGAGCCCTCGGCCACCTCGTACTCCAGGATCTCTATCGCCCCTTCGAGGAACGTGGCGACCCCGGCGATCTCTCCGCGCACGATGCTGATCACACGGTCAGCCGTGGCCGTGCGGGGTGAGGTCGCGGCGTCGATCCCGATCTCGTTGAGCAACGGCAACAACTCGAGGCGGTGGGCGATCGCTATCGTCTCCCCCGCTCCCTGGGAGTTGGCGAACAGGCACGAGATGATGTTGGCGTCGTCTTCGCCCGTGAGGGCCGCCACCGCATCGAACTTGCCGACCTCAGCATCGAGCAACACTTCTACGTCGGTGATGTCGCCCTTGAGGACAGTGACGCGGTGCAGGCGCTCGGCGAGCTCGCGGGCACGCTGCACATCGCGCTCGATGATCATCACCTCCGAGCCGCGGCGCACCAGCGGGGTGGCAACGAGTTCGGCGGTGCGCCCACCGCCGAGCAGCAGCACGCGGCGCGGCGCCCTCAGCGGCAGGTCGAGCAGTTCCATCAGGTCGCGGCGGCCCTTGCGCTTGCACAGCACCCGCACCATGTCGTCCGCGCGCAACTCGTGGTTGCCGCGCGGGATGACGGTCTCGCCTTCCCGGGAGATCGTGCCGAAGAGGAACTCCCAGTTCGGCTCGTGTTCTGCGGCGACCTGGTGGAGTGTCTTGCCGACCAGTGACGAGGTTGCCGCCAGCCGGGCACCGACGATGAGCACTTCGCCCTCGGCCAGGTATTCGACCTCACTGGCCCCAGGGAGCTCCAACAGCTGCAGGATGTCGCGTGCAGCCTCTTCGTCAGGATCGATCACGCGCGCGGCGCCCACCTCCTCGCGGAGGTCGGCGGCGTCGTCGCTGCGGAGCTCGGCCGACTCGAGGCGCACAAGTGAGCTGGGCACCCCGGCCTGCTTGGCCACGAGCGCAGCCATCAGGTTCACCTCGTCGTTGTTGGTGACTGCCACCAACAACTCGGCGCGGTCGACCCCTGCCTGGGCGAGCACACTCGGGTGGGTGCCGCTGCCGCGCACCGTCATCACGTCGAGTTTCTCCTCGACCGCCCGCAGCCTGAGCGGATCGTTCTCGATGACCGCGACGTCGACACCCTGGCGGCTGAGCCGCTCTGCCACGTACGAGCCGACCTCGCCGGCACCCAGGACGATTACATGCACTACGACATCATGCCGCGTCCACGTACCGTTGCGGCCCATCGCGGCCCCTTGGGCGCGCGGTTGGCCGTGGCGACCGTCAGCGCTCAGCCAGGGGCTGAGCGCTCGAGCTCGGCCAACTCGGCCTCGAAGTACTCAGCTATCAGGTGTGCCTCGGGGAGCGTGTCGGGACAGAACATCACGCCCACGTCCAGCCTCCCTGACATCGAGAACACGGTGACGTTGAGGCTCATGCCCATCAGCAGAGGACCCATCGGGAACAGGGCCTCGACGCGACCCCCGGCTACGTATAGCGGGAAGTCCGGCCCGGGCACGTTGGACACAACCACGTTCACCGCCGGCGGAGTGCGTGAGGCGAGCCCGGCGCCCGTGTACATGCGTGCGGCGAGCGCGATGAGGCCGGGCGGTGTGGTCTCGGTCAATCCCATGATCTGGTGGGCGGCCATCGCCTCGCGCATCTCCTTGGCGGATTGCGTCGACTCGTGGATGGCGAGCAGGCGCTCGGCGGGGTCGTCGATGTCGGTTGCCAGGCTGGTGAAGATCGAGCCGACCTTGTTGCCGACCTCTCCCTCCTCGCCCTGCACCCGCAACGACACGGGGCACTGCGCGATCAGCGTGGCCTCGGGGAAGTCGTCGATCTTCATCAGGTAGCTGCGCAGCGCCCCGGACACGAGAGCCAGCACCACATCGTTGAGCTTCACTCCGTAGGCGTCCTTGAGGGCCTTGACCCGCTCGAGGTCGAGCCTCGCAGAGGAGAAGTAGCGACGGGGGGTGGGATCGCTGTTGAGCAGCGTGCGGGGGGCTGTGAGCGGCAGGCTCACCTGTTGGTCACTGCGCAGGATCGGCACCGCGGACGCGATCTGCTGCACCGACTGCCGGGTGAACCTCGCTACCCGGAACGGCGTGCGCACCGCCGTCCGTAGCGCCGCGCGGGCAAGCATCTCCGCCTGGCTGGGCTCCCGGGAGTCCAGGATCTCCTGGTGCACCTCGGTGGAGGACACGCGGGGTTCCGGCTCCAGGTCGAGCAGCACCTCGGCCAGGCCCGCGCCTGACGCTCCGTCGACGATCGCATGGTGCATCTTCTGGAAGATCGCCACCTTGCCGCCCTCGAGACCTTCGATGCACCAGGCCTCCCAGAGCGGACGGGAGCGGTCGAGCTTGTAGGAGGCAAGGCGGCCGATCACATCGCCGAGTTCCTTGGGCCCACCGGGCTTGGGCAGCGCGATGCGGCGGATGTGGTAATCGGGGTCGAGGTTCGGCTCCTCGATCCAGCTCGGGCGGTCGAGGCCGAACGGCACGTCGACGAGCCTCCACCGCAGCTGCGGGATCTCGGGGATGCGCGTGATCAGCAGCTCGCGGAAGCGCTCGAACGTCCACCCGTCGGGCGCTGATTCGGCATCGACGATGATCAGGCCCGACACGTGCATGTGCCAGTTGGGCGTCTCGCCGTAGAGGAAGGCTGCGTCCTGCCCACTCAGTTGCTTCATCGTCCCCCACCTCCGTCGGATCAGCAGCCATGTTGCCACCCCACATGACCCGCATGCCGCGACATCGCCATTCGGGCTCGCGCCAACCCGGCAAGTGGAAGACTCCGGTGCACGCGTTCCGCGCCGGCACCCCACAGATCGGAGCAGTCCATGAAGATGATCAAACGACTCACAGCGTTGGTGCTCATCACCGCTGCAGCGATTGCCGCCACGTTCGTGATCGGGATGCGCACCAAGTCGCCACCGGTACTGAACGCGGTCAGATCGATGAACCGGCGCGTATTCAATCCGAAGCAGATGGAGACGGCGGGTAGTCCCGGGGCCTCCGCTTCCGTGATCCGCCACACCGGACGGCGTTCCGGCACCACCTACGAAACGCCGATCGTGGCAATCGACGGCGGCGAGGACTTCGTGATCGTCCTGCCGTACGGAACGCAGGCGGACTGGTTCCGCAACGTCACCGCCAGCGGGTCAGCGGAGATCGTCCATGAAGGTGAAGCCTGGGAACTCGTGGACCCCCGGGTCGTGTCCGTGCAGTCAGCCGACGAGGTGTTCACCGACGCCGACAGGCGCACTCACTCGCTGTTCAACGTGACCGAGGCACTGCGCCTCCACAAGGCCCGACTGGTCGGATGAACCCGAGCTAGTCCATCCAGGGGCCGACGCCACCGATTCGGTCGCACGCCACCCTCACCACCACCGCGCTCGGCGAGTCTCGCATCGCCAGCGGGTGCTTCTCCAGGCCCGCGTACTTCCGCGCCAGTTCGTCCATCAGCTCGGGGCTCGGACCGGGTTCGATCGTGGCGGTGCCGTGGATGACGAGGTGGCGCTGGAACCCCCTCTCGCTACGCTCGGTGTCCTCGACCGAGAGGATCACCTTCGGATCACGTGCGAGGTTGCGGGCCTTGACGCTGGCGGAGTCGGTGCCGAACAGGATCTCGTCGTCCTTCACGACCACCCACACCGTGGAGACCTGGCCTGAGCCGTCGGGATTGGTGGTCCACACGTGGGCTACCGCGTCGGTGCCGAGCAGTGCCTGTGCCGGTGCCGGGATCGAGTCCATGAAGCCTCCCGAGGGAATGAAGTGTGGCCTTCACTCTGCATGCCAGCGCCCCGCCTCTCCACGGCTGTGTCGAAGCGATTGGAGCATCTGGTGGTGCCACCTGACCGCCCGGCCGGGAAGTTTCCGGCCAACCGCCCGCTGGTACGGTCCGGTCCATGGATGTCACACCGGTTGCGGGCGCGCTCGGAGCTGTGATCGAGGGAGTCGACCCGCGCGACCCCGGCGACGACTTCCCGGCGGTCTACAACGCTCTGCTCGAGCACGAGGTCATCTTCTTCCACGGCGCCTCGCTCGACGAAAGGGAGCACCTCGAGTTCGGCGCCCGATTCGGCACACCGAGCATCTTCCCGGTCGCACGGATCATGGGCGCCACCGAACCGACGATGACCGTCATCGAAGACGGCCCCGACAGCCCCAACGCGGCCGACGCCTGGCACACCGACGTCACCTGGACCGCCGAGCCGCCCAAGGCGGCGTTGCTGCAGATGGAGACCGCACCTGAGCGCGGCGGCGACACGCTCTGGTGCTCGACAACCGCTGCCTACGAAGCCCTGAGCCCCTCGATGCAGGAGTTCGTGTGCGGGCTGACGGCCACGCACGACAACGAGGGGTTCATCGCGAGCGTCGAGAAGAAGGCAGGCGACGCGGCCCGCGAAATCGTGGAGGAGATCCGGCGCGACTACCCGCCGGTGGTGCACCCGCTCGTTCGCACGCATCCCGAGACGGGCAAACGGGCGTTGTTGTACGCACAGAGCTTCCTGGTGCGGATCAACGAGCTCACCGAGTCCGAAAGCGATGCTCTGATCGAGTTCCTCGGCCACCACGTCAACGAGCCACGCCTGCACTGCCGCTGGCACTGGGCCGAGGGCGACCTGGCCGTCTGGGACGAGCGGTCGACCCTGCACCGTGCGGTGGGAGACCACTTCCCACACGTGCGAGTCGTCCGGCGCCTCGAGATCGACGGGGACGCGCCGTTCTTCCAGGCCGGCTGAGCAGTCCGGCGGTTGCACGCCGGCGCCGCATCAGCCGAACAGTGCCCGGTTCTCCTCCGCCTCGGCGATGAGCGCATCGGCGTCGGACTGCAGCAGGAACCCTGCCTCCACAGCCTCGGCCGCCGACGCAGCGAAGGCGGCGATGTAGTCGTCGGCCGTTCCGTGCAGCTCGACGATCTTCGGCTGGTCGAACGGGATGGTCGTGCCGAACAGGGTGCAGAGCGCGATTCCCTCGTCGGCGAGCGCGGCGGGCGGATCGCCGATCGGCGCGTTCACGGGAACGTCCACCAGCGGCGTGCGGATGCCACCGAGCGCGATCATGTTCTCGTCGCGAACGATCTCGAGTTCGTCACCGTCGGCCATCTCCAGCCTCGGCGACTCCGGAGGCGCCTCGCCACCGCCCACCCAACTCACGAAGTGGTTGAGGCCCGCCTGGTACACCTCGTGGTGCGGTCCGATGTTGAAAGGCTCAGTGCAGCCGAGGACCGAGCCGACCATCGGGTCACGCGGACCGCCGACCAGCGCGCGGATCTGGTGGGCATCGGCATGCGCGGTTCCTGCAACCTCCCAGGTGCGGATCATGTCGGTGTCGGGCTGGCGGGCGTTCGCGTAGCCGAGCATCGTGAGATCGGTCTCCGCCAGCAACATGAACACCGGGATGTCCAGGTCCGTGCGGATCAGCACGCCTTCTTCGATGATGCGGTCGCCATTCTCGTCGGTCTCGACCTCGCGCAGTCCCGACAGGGGCGATGCGCCGGCGCCACGCGAATGGATGATGAGACCGTCATAGACAGGGTCGATGGGGTGGATCGCGTTGGCATAGGTCGTGAGGAAGAAGGCGGACTGGGATTCACCGACTCCAATCACCTGCTCTGCTTCGAGGCCGCCCAGCAGCGCCGGGTCCTCGGTGATCGCACGCCCCACCTGGCTGAAGATGTCATAGGCGTAGGCGTCGCCGGGGTGGCTGAGCGTTCCGTAGCGATCCGGGTCGGTGTTCTTGAGCCCGCTGTTGTCAGTGGCGCCGCCGCTGTCCTCCGCACCCGCCGCGGCTGCGGCTTCCTCATCGATTGCGGCATCCAGAAGGGTCTCGCCACCCTCTATCCCCTGCGCCTGTGTGCTGACGAGGACGTACGCATGACCCTCCCGGCCGACTTCTTCTGACAGATAGGCCCAGTCGGGTGATGCCTCGAGCGCGCTCACATTGAGCCACTCCACCAGCACGGTGCCACTGAACTCCTCAGCGGGGGGCCGGTGCACGATCGCCCGGGTCAGATACTCCGCTTCATCATCCGGCTCCGCTTCCCACATGCCGTCGGCCGGGGTCTCGGCCGCGTCGAAGCTGCTGGCAGTGCCGCCGATGAAGAACTCCTCGGTGGTGTACCCGTCGGGCGCGGGCGCCGCAGGCTGTGGGAACACGATTGTGTCGCCCTCGATCGGGCCGGTGACCGTCTCCGCGGACCGGCCTTCGTAGGCAACCGTGTCTGCTGCTTCGCCGGTCTGCTCCGTCGCGGATGACTCCCCCTCACCGCCATTGCCGGAGGAGTCCGACGTGCAACCGATCGACGACGCTGCGACGAACGCGAGCACCGCGGCCAGCAACCACCACCGGCCCCTGCTCCCCCCGGGCTCCGAACTGGCCGCCAAGCGTTCCGTGATGGTTTCCATCGGGGCATCCTTGCGTCTACGCAGGCAGTGGCGCCACCGCCACGCCGCTCAGGTGACCTCGCGTCGCACCTGCGCGAAGGCATCGAAGTAGAAGCCGTAGCGGTCGTAGAGCTCGGCCGGGTCCAGCCCGAAGTCACCCTGTAGGTCATAGACGACACGACCGTCCTTGCCACGCGGATTGCCCGCCACGTAGCTGGCCAGGTTCTGGCGTGCCTCGGGCGTCACGTCGACTCCGGCGGTCTCGATCACATGGCTGGCCATCGCCAGGTCGTCACGCATGAACTCACCGAACTCCACGTCCACGCGCTGGGCCCCGGGGATGAGGTGGGCGTCGCGGACCGAGGCACGGAGCAGGCGCTTGATCCGATCCACCCAGTACTCGGCCAACCCGTCGGCATCGATCTCCTCGCGGCGGTTGCGATCGCCGTAGGCGAGCATCGTCAGTGCGGACTGGAGCACCGCCACCGGGTCCCGCAAGGTGAATGCCACGGTTGCATCAGGAAACGTGTCCATGAGCGGGCCGAGCTGCTCCAGGTGCTGAGGGGTCTTGAGCACCCAGCGCCTCGGCCCGCGCAGGAAGCTCAGCACGCGCAGCTCCTGTTCGAGGAACTGGTAGTGCCGCCGCTGGTCGAGGGCCAGATAGTGGTCCCTCCATTGCGGGACCCGGGCATGCCACTCCAGCGTGTATGCGCAGAAGTCGAGGTCGAGCAGTTCGCAGTCCTCCTCGATGCTCTCGGGTGGTCGGTCGTGCATGAGCTTCACGAGCGGGTCAGCCGCGTCGGTGAGCTCATGGGTCACCTTGGCGCGCAGATACCGCGGGTCGACCCCGTCACGCCCGGGGCCGTCACCCATGACGGGAATCGGCTCCTGCACTTCCCACCAGGGCATCGAGCGAAACCTGTCATCCGCGGCCAGGAGATTGACCAGGTGGGTCGTGCCTGATCGCGGCAGCCCCACCACGATCACGGGCGGTTCCAGTTCCACCTCGAGCGCCTCGGGATAGCGACGCACGAAATCGTCGAAGCGCAGGCGTGCTGCCAGACAGCCGACCAGCCGACGCCGCACCAACAGCCGCCCCATGCCCATCAGGCCGTCATCGGCCTCTACCGCGTCGAGCTGCGCGCCCAGCCGGTCATACACGGTGACGTCGTCGATGCGATCGAGGCCGGTGCGCGCCTGCGCATCGGCCACCACATCGTCCAGGTCCAAGGACACGTCGAGTGTGAGCCCCCAGTCGTACACGGACTGCTGCGCGGGACTGCGACGCGGCTCGCGGAGGTCATCGATACGAACCTCTTTCACGGTCACGCCCCCTGTTCCTTCACCAGCGGTGTCGGCCGGCATGCCGACCCCGGCACACCGGACGCCCGGCGGGGCGGAGCGTAACCTATGACGCCGGGCGGCCTGCTCGGCCGGCCAACGTCGACGACCACAGGGAGAGACGATGCGTGCCGAGGACTTCTTCCATTCCGGTTTCGTGGTGGACGACTTCGAGGGGACCCTGGAGCGGCTGACCGGGCTGTTCGGTTACCGGTGGGGCGAGGAGATCCGCATCGAGAGCACCTTCACGCTTGCCGACAACCAGCCCGCAACGGTCGAGAGTGCGTTCTGCTACTCACTCGGGGAGCCACGGGTCGAGGTCCTGCGGACGATCCCCGGCACGGTGTGGGAGCCCGCCGACTCGGGCATACACCACCTGGGCTACTGGTCGGACGACGTGCAGCTCGATTCGGCAGCGCTGGTCGCTGCCGGCTACGAGTTCGAACTGTGCGGCCCCGGAGGGCACGACGAGGCGCTGTTCGCCTACCACCGGCACGCCAACGGCCCGCGCATCGAACTCGTCAGCCGCGACGTGGCACCGATGTTCGAGCAGTACTGGGCCGATGGCCGAAATCCATTCGGATGACCTGCGACCCGGGATCCGAGCGGCCGAGACCCCGTCCGACCGCGTCCCCTGTACAGTCACGCGGGTTGCCGACAGCAAGGAAGCCACGATGACTGACATCGAGGACATGGGACCGATCGACTGGGTCCTGATCGAATTCAGCGGACCCCTCACGGGCAAGGCCGCTCCCCCGCTACTTGACCTGGTCGACCGGGGCCTGATCCGCGTGCTCGACATCATGTTCATCGCCAAGCACGACGATGGCAGCGTCGAGGCCATCGAGATCGAGAACATGCCAGGCGACGAAGCAGTGCACGTGTCGGTGTTCGAGGGAGCCGGTACCGGCTTGCTCGGAGAGGACGACCTCGATGCGGCCGGTGGGGTGCTGGAACCGGGCACCCGGGCAATCATGCTCGTCTACGAAAACAGCTGGGCGGCGCCGTTCGCCAAGGCCATCCGTGAAGGCGGCGGGCAGTTGGTCGACTCCGGGCGCATTCCCGTGCAGTCGATCCTCGCCACCCTTGAGGAGCTCGAGGCCGAGTCCGCATAGGACCGAGACGCAGCGATACTCGAAGATCAGCACACGAACGACACGAGGAGCAGGACATGATCAGACGACGCGGAGGACTCGTTCGCACGGTGGGTCGCACGGCCGTGGTGGCCGGCACGGCCAGCGCAGTGGCCGGAGGCGTGCACCGGCGCCAGTCACAGAAGTGGGCCGACAAGGACCAGGAGGCCCAGGCGCAGCAACAGGCGGTCTATGACCAGGGGGCTGCCGACGCGATGGCCGCCCAGCAGCAGCAGGCACCGGCGCCGGCCCCCGCGGCAGATGCCGAGGACGAGCAGATCCAGCAGCTGAAGAAGCTGGCGAGCCTTCATGACCAGGGCATCCTGAGCGACGAGGAGTTCGCGGCCGCCAAGGCGAAGGCTCTCGGAATCTGAGAGACGCGCTGCCCGAAGCGGGCAACAACGACCCCTACTCCGCTCTGGCGGCCGACTACGACTGGTTGGTGGACGACGCGACCTCATCGCTCGGCACAACCACACCCGGGGTGCGCATGGCCTTGCGCGCCCTGCACCCGGCAAGCCGCGTGCTGGACGCAGCATGCGGGGCCGGATTTGATGCCGCGGCCCTGGCAGGCCGCGGGATGGAGGTGACCGCCACCGACGCCAACGAAGCGATGGTGCGAGCAACACGCGATCGGCTCGGGGCGGCCGGCCTCGTCGCCCGGGTCGAGCGCGCGAGATGGGCGGAGCTGGGATCGCTTCTCGATCCCGGTGGCTTCGACGCGGTGCTGTGCTGTGGTGGCTCACTCGGCCACGCCGGCTCCTCGCTCGACAACCTGCTGGCCACGTTCTGTCGCCTGTTGACACCCGGAGGTGTGATGATCACCGA
This sequence comes from Actinomycetes bacterium, assembly GCA_024222295.1. Lineage (NCBI taxonomy): Bacteria > Bacillati > Actinomycetota > Actinomycetes > Actinomycetes bacterium. The sequence goes on along the minus strand of JAAEPF010000051.1, from coordinate 62,529 downwards.
CTCACAGCACTGGGAAGCCGTGATGGCGACCGGCGACCACGTGGTGGTGGATCCGCGCCCGGTGCAACGGAACGGAGCCACCTGCCGGGCCACCTACCACTGGCGGGCAAGCGGTTCTGCGGACAGCGCTTCGGTGTGCGAAATGGACGTCGTGCTCGAGATCGAGGCCGCGAATGACACAACAGTGCGGTCACACTCCCTGCATTTCAGCCCGTTCTCCACCCGACGACTGCTCGAGGCGACCCGCGGGGCCGGATTCGTGGTCGAAACATGTGATCCGCGGGCGGACGACCACCGGTATTCGCTCGTCGCGCGGAAGCCCGCTGCCTGAAGTCGGGTCCGGCCACGTTGCCCACGGCCTGGGGTGTCGTGCCTTCATCTCGCCCCCAAACGGCAGTCGCCCTGGACCAAGGGCTGAATCGGGAGCCACCGGACCGCCTTGCCGCAACGGTGCTGGCGGCACGGGCGCTCGCGGCGTAGACAGTCCCCATGACGGATGCGCCCCTGCCCGTGCCCTTCGGCTGGTTCCAGGTCGGGTTTCCCAGCGATGTCTCACCCGGCGACCTGATGGCGCTGCAGTACTTCGGACGCCACCTCGTGCTCTGGCGTGATGAACACGGTTACGCCCACCTCAACGACGCCCACTGTCCTCACCTGGGTGCACACATAGGGTTCGGTGGCTCCGTGGCCGGCGACAGCGTGGCGTGCCCGTTCCACGGGTGGCGTTTCGGCGCTGATGGCTCCAACACCCACATCCCCTACAGCGGGCGCACCAACCGGTCGTGCAACCTTCGGCCGTATCCCGTGATCGAGCGCAACGGGCTGCTGATGGCATGGTTCCATCCCGATGGCGTCGACCCGATGTGGGAGATTCCCGACGTGCCGGAGTTCGCCGATCGAGACACCTACACCGAGCCCGTTCAGCGCGACTTCCATGTGTCTGCGCCGTGGCAGGAGATGGCAGAGAACGGCGCCGACTCGGCGCACTTCGGATTCGTGCACGGCCAGGAGCACGTGCCAGAGATCGACTCGTTCGAAACCGACGGCGCCCACTACAGGATGGAGAGCACCCAGCGTTGGCCCACCGCCAACGGTGTGGTCGACGGGCATGTGACCGCAGAGAGCTGGGGCCCCGGGTTCAGCATCGTGCGGATGGTCGGCATCATCGACACCGTCAGCCTCGGGTGCAACACCCCGGTGACCGACTCCAGCAGCCACCTGCGCATGAACTTCGCGACGCGCCGCTCGGACGACGAGGCCATGACTCGACTCGTGACCGATACGTTCGTCGACCTGCTCGCCGAGCAGATCGGAGAGGACGCCAACGTGTGGGAGCACAAGGCCTACGTGGAGCGACCAGCCCTCGCCGACACCGACGGCCCCATCATGCAGTTCCGAGCCTGGGCCTCACAGTTCTACGCCTGACCCCGCCGCGCCAGACGACGCGGGCAACTACGCGAACGCCGAGTGGAAGGTCGAGACAATCGGTGTGAGGCGGTCCTCGAGTTCGTGGTCGGGGCACCGCAGGAAGACCTGGAAGTCGGTCACCCCGGCCTCGTTGAGTGCCAGAGCTGACTCGAGGGCCTGCTCTATCCCCGCCACGCCCGCATCGGCTGGAACGGCGAGCGCGCCCTGCACCTGGAACCCGGCCGGGTCCCGGCCGGCCTCGGCAAGCGCCTCGCGGATCCGAGCGATGGCCGGGGCAGGGTCCTGTGCGTCATCGCCCCACGGAATCCAGCCGGACCCGAACCTCAGGATGCGACGCAGCACGGCGTTGTCGGCCCGGCCCCCGTGAAGCCGCCCGCTCACCCAGATGGGCACGCCTCCGGCTTGCACCGGCTTGGGCGCCTGGTGGATCCGCTCGAAGGCGAGCCGGTCGTCGCTGAAGCCAGCCGCCTGTTCGGTCCAGAAGGTCTGCAACACAGCGAGCGTGTGGTCGAGCAGCTTGCCGCGGCCCTCGAAGGCGAGCCCGGCCGCCTCATACTCCTCTCGTTGCCACCCGACCCCCACGCCGAGGTCGAGGCGGCCACCGGAGATCGCGTCGATGGTGGCCGCGGTCTTGGCGAGCACTGCGGGGCGGCGCAGCGACGCAATGAGGATGCCGGTGGCAAGCCTCACCCGCGTGGTGCGACCGGCAACCGCCGCCAGCACCGTGAGCGGCTCCAACCACGCGCCGTCAGGGCCGGTCGGTTGACGGCCGCCCTCGACTCCACCGGATGACGGATCGCCGTAGGCATCGAGGTTCTCCCCGAAGGCGATGTGGTCCGACACGATCACCCGGTCCACGCCCGCACGTTCGATCGAGACCGCCCGGTCGAGAAGTGGCTCCCAGCTTTCGGGCGACTCGGCGGCGAAGTTGAGCAGGTTCATCGAGAGTGTGGGCGTGATTCCGCCTGACGTCGTGGCCATGGCCAGACGATAGGCATCGCACGGCTCACCCGGGGAGGCCTACCGCTCAACCACGCTGGTGCCATACGATCCGGCGATGCTCGACCTGCTGCACATCGCCCCCCTCTTCGAGCAGGCCGCCGTGCACCACCGCAGCCGAGCGAGCAGCTGCGAGAGAGACTGAGGAAACCATGGGCTCCCCCGACCTGGACGTGTTCGACCTCGACAACCTCGAGGATCCCTACGACCTCTATGCACGGCTGCGGGAGGACTCGCCGGTGCACCACATCCCCGGGATGGACCTGTTCCTGGTCTCGCGCTACGCAGATGTGAAGGAGGCAGCAGGTCGCAAGGAGGATTTCTCGTCGCACCTGACCGCCTTCGTGCAGGCGAATGCCACAGGCAGTGGTGGCTCCGAGCTCGTGGACTTCGGCGCGTCGGCCTCGACCGTTGCCGATGTGCTGGCCACTGCGGACCCCCCCGACCACTCCCGGCAACGCAAGGTGGTGGCGCGGACCTTCCGCGAGGTGAACACCGCCGCCCCGATGATCGAAGAACTGGCTTCGGCCATGCTGGCGCCGCTGGTGGAGGCAGGCTCGATCGAGTGGATGGACTCACTCGCTTCGAGATTGCCGGTGCACGTGATCGCGGCCCTACTGGGCCTGCCCGATGAAGACACGCCCCGACTGAAGCAGTGGTCCGACGATGGCGTCGAGCTGCTCAGCGGTGTCGCCTCAACAGAGCGCCTGGCGCAGTGCGCTGCGTCGGTGTTCGGATTCGTGAAGTACCTGCGCGAGAACCTCGCTGATGCAGGGCCGGGTGGCTCGGCGGGCGATGCCATCCTCGGCACGCTGGCAGAGGCGGTGCAGGATGGGAGCCTCTCCGACGCGGAGGCGACCTCGATGGCGCTGCAGCTGGTCTCGGCCGGGTCGGACTCGACCGGCAACCTCATCGGTAGCGCGGCGCGCGTGCTGGCCTGCAACCCTGACATCCAGGCCCGCGTAAGAGCGGACACATCCCTCCTAGAGCCGTTCCTCGAAGAGGTGGTGCGCCTCGAGAGCCCGTTCAGGGGACACTTCCGGGTCGCCAGCCGCGACACCGAGTTGGCGAGCGTGAGCATCCCCGAAGGGGCCCGGCTGTTCCTGATCTGGGCGTCGGCCAACCGCGACCCGGAGGCATTCGACGCCCCGGACTCGGTCCTCCTCGACCGGGCGAACCCGCGGGACCACTTCGGGTTCGGGTGGGGTATCCACCACTGCCTCGGCGCCCCGCTGGCCCGTCTGGAGGCCCGGATCGTCACCGAGGCCCTCATCCGTACGACAAGCGACATCCGCCTTGACCCGACCGCGCCCGCGCCGGCGCACATCCCGAGCCTGCTCGTGCGCCGGCTCGCACACGTGCACCTGGTCCTCGATCCCGCCTAGAACCACCAATCCCCCACGGCCGTCGGGAAGACTCATGGCGTGCCCGTGACCACCGCCGAGGACCGCGCCGAGATGCGACGGCTCACTGAGCGGTGGTTCGTGAGCCGGGGCGTGCCCCACTTCATCGAGGACTACACCGCGTCCGACGACATCTTCACCCGGGCATGGCCGGTGCTCACCGTCGTGTTCGTGTCCCAGATGGTCAACGGCGTATCCGACGACCTGCCCACCTGGGCCAACGTGCTCGTGGTGGTCGGCGGTGTGGTGGCACTGGTGCTCACGCTGGCTCTGCTCAACCGCGCCCGCGGCCGACCCTGGTACCGCCGCCCTGACAAGATCGGAGCACGGGAGCTGAGCGCCTTCGTGCTGGTGCCGAGCGTGCTGCCGGTGCTGTTCGGGCTGCAGTGGGCCACCGCTGCGCTCACGCTCGGATTCAACCTGTTGGTTCTGATCGTCGTCTACGTGGTGGTCTCCTACGGACTGCTGCCCATGACCCGTTGGGCGATTGTTCAGCTGTTCAGACAGCTGGCCAACGTCGCCAACCTGATGATCCGGTCCCTGCCCCTCCTCTTGATCTTCACGATGTTCATGTTCGTGAACGCAGAGATGTGGAGGGTCGCTACCGACATCCCCGGCGACTTCTACGCGGCCGCAGTCGCGTTGCTGGTGGTCACCGGCTCGCTGTTCATGGTGATCCGGCTGCCTCAGGAGGTCTCGGCTGCCGGGCACTTCGATCGCTGGTCCGAAGTCGGGCCGCTGCTGGATGGCACCCCGATCGACTCGCTCGGCGTCGACGGATTGGAGGACCCGCCGCACGTGCCCCCGCAGTCGCGTCGTATGCGGCTGAACGTGGGCCTGGTGTTCTTCACGAGCCAGTCGATCCAGATCATCTTCGTGACCCTTGCGATCTTCGTCTTCTACGTGGTGCTAGGGACGTTCCTCGTCAGTGAGGACACCATCGCCCTGTGGACCGGCGACCAGTTCTCCGGAGCCGTGGCGGAGTTCACGCTCTGGGAGAACCAGATCGTCCTGACCGGCGCACTGCTGCGCTGCGCGGCCTTCATCGCGGCGATTGCCGGGCTCCAGTTCACGGTCTCGGCCCTCGTTGACAAGTCCTACCGCGAGGAGTTCGTGGAGGAGAACCTTCTCTCCATGCGCCGCAACTTCGCAGTGCGTGCCGCATACATGGCCCGCCTCGGCGACCGTGACTGAGTGGCCGGCCGGTATGGGGCTAGCCCAAATTCGCCGAACTAACATGCCATGGGAACGCTCGAACATGGCGCTGAACGACGGTTAGCGATGCTGTAGTTCCTCAGCCTTGTGCAACCACTGCTTGGCAAGTTCTCCAGCTGTCATAGGCTTAGCAAAGAAATAGCCTTGACTGTATTCACAGCCCAAGTCCTGCAACCGCTGATGTTGTTCGACCGACTCTACCCCTTCAGCCACGGTCTCTAGGTTCAACGCCCCTGCCACGTCAAGGATCGCCCTCACGACCGCATCACCCTCGCTGGAGAGAACAAGTTCCTGAGTGAAAGCGCGGTCGATCTTCAACTTGTCGATCGGCAACCGCCGCAATTGCGCCAGGGACGAGTACCCAACACCGAAGTCGTCAATTGCAAACTTGGCGCCCAGCCTGCGCAGCGTTGCCATCTTCTCGGCGACAGCCGTCGGATCGTTTAGGAATACTCCCTCCGATATCTCGATGGTCAGATCTTCCATCTGCAGGCCTGACTGTTTGACCGCAGCGTTGATCGCTCCGAGGGGGTCGCCCTGGTTCAAGTGCACACCGGATATGTTGACAGCCAGATTCAGCTGGATGTCATCCCGTGTGTTCCAGCTCGCAACCTGGCGTGCCGCGTGAGTCATTACGTAGCGATCAATCTGAATAATCAGTCCCGTCTCTTCGGCTACACGGAGGAACTCAGAAGGTTGCATCAGCCGCTCGCCAGATCGAAGTCTCACGAGTGCCTCTACCCCGGCAATACGACCGCTGCCTGTATCGACAATAGGCTGGTAGCGAAGCTCCATATTTTCGGCATCTATAGCACGCACTATTGTATCTTCGATGGCCTGGCGCCTATCTATGGCAGATCGCATCCTTGCATCACTGAGTACAATTTGCTCACCAACTGCCTTGGCTTTATACATAGCCTGATCAGCTTCCATTAGCAGTTCTTCCGAATTATCGTGTTCCGCCCTTGCGAATGCTATTCCGATGCATGCACCTACGGTCAGGTCGACGGGGTCGCAGGAAATTGGCGCCCGCACAGCTTCCAGAATTCGGTGGGCGACATCTCTCGCAGCGGCCGAGTCGGTCTCCGTAAGGAGCATGCCGAACTCATCGCCGCCTATCCTGCCCGCCAACCCGTTGTCAGGACACTCTGCCTCTATCCTCGACGCTATTTCACGTAGAACGGCGTCTCCAGTTCGGTGCCCGAAATTGTCGTTTATGTCCTTGAACTCAGATAGATCAATAAAGAGAAATGCCACATCATCATCCCGGCTACCTCTCATTGCTGAAGACAGACCACCAGTTAACGCCGCACGGTTGGCAAGACCCGTAAGAGGATCAGTGCGAGCCTCAGATACTAACGAGTCGGTTATCCGGTCCCGTTCGGCGGCTACCTCAAGTATGCCTGGAATCATACCAGTGAAGCTGGAGGGTATGGCCGGAGCATTAGCAGACTTTGCCACTACATTCGCTTGACCCAGCGTCCACTCACCAGAAGACTCCCGATCGATAACTTGGGCTAGATAGTTTCGGACGTCTGAAGTGCGCCTGCCCTGGGCAATACGTTCTAGAGCCTCCGCTTCGATTTTGGTGAAGCGGTGTCCTGCCTCAAGTGTTTGTGTTGCTTCTGCGAGCCGACGCTGGACGTCTCTCTCATTCTCCTTCCCGAGCAAGAATAGAAGCGCCAAGCTCACCAACGGAAGGAACACGATCAAGAGTTCGAGTTGAATACTGATTTTGTTATCAGACGCATTTTGCCGCACCTCTGCGAAGGCGTTGTCGACGAGCCTTCTAGAAGTCGACCTCAGGGGTGGGGCCAATGTCTGACCGGCAGAATAATCAAAGTCACCGGACTCTGATGCTCTATCGAGCAATACAGCGACCTCGTCGTAGGCTCCTACGAGGTCGCTGTATAGGACATCGTTTCTTGGATCTGACAGTTTAGAAATATCGTCGCCGGCGATGTCGACCTGTCGACGCGCCAGAGAGTACGACAGGGCGATCTCTTGGATGGTAGGTCGCCGATGCTGCTCACCAACCAAGACAGGGTCGGTGTCGGGACCGACGGCCTCCTTCTGCTTTAGGGTAGAGCCGTCCAGCAGGTCAGCAATAGACTCGCTGTCAAGACGAAGATCGGAGACACCGCCGCTGACATCCCTGGTTAGTTCGCTGTTTGAGGAGATTTCGCTAGCGACCGAGTAGAGCCGAAACGCGGCAAGAGCAGTTGCCACCAAACTACCCAGTAGGAGGACTAAAAGAATGCCTCGAACCCGGGATTTTGGAGATCTTTCAGATCGACTTGGTCCACGCACCTGAGGTCTCCTAGTCCCCTGGTCCGTTCAGGACCTCTATCGTCTCCACAGACCAGACCCAAGCGTCCTCGATGGCGCCCTGCGAGCTCCAATCAGGGAATATTATACGGGCAGGCCCACCTTCCTCCAGCGGAATCGAGCCACCATTTTCACGTGTGGCGATGACAGCGTCGCCCTCAATGAGGTCAGAGATAGGGATATCATAGGAGTATTCATTGAGGGCCACTATTTGGACTTCTGCATCTGTACCCCACCCCAAGTGATCGACCACTGCCTCTACTGTTGGCCCCTCGAAGGTGGTTCTGGCCTCAACAAACGGCTCATATACTTCGGTCCGGACCATCTCTATTTCTTCAAGCTCGCCCAATGAGTGAGTTGAACTACCCCCACCGTTCGTGAACACCAAGTCTGCGTCCACCGAGTGCGGCTGCAATCCCTCCACGCGTTCGAACTTGGAATCGCCGGAATTACTGCATCCGGCGGCCAAGCTGACAAGGAGGATCATTATCACTAGTGCTCTAATACGCATAGCTCCTGGCACACCTTTGTGAACGGTCGGTATCATCGGATAGGAAGGGAAGCGATCTTCTGGGCTCATGACAGGATTACTGGTCAGCGCTGCTTGTGAGGTTTTGGGGACGCCGGAGGTTGGGCTGGCTGGCACAAGCTCTTTCTTTGCCGACCGCCGCGCAAGTTGCAGCTTCCTCTTGGGGCGATGGCAAGCAAAGAAGGTGATGCTGCGAGTTGGGTAATCCCCCGGGTTGGGAGTGCCTTCGACCGAACGACAACACGAAACCACCGAAACTCCGCCCACGACACGCAAGTGAAGGCAGTCCAGCTGACGGCTGACAGCCAGTTGGAGCACTGTGCCCGGACAAACTCACAGCGGAGCTGGACCTAGCTGCACCCCTATCGTGTCTACGTTGGGGCTCGGAGCAAGGCAGCAGATCAAGCTGCCCTCCAGGAACTGCTCCAAGCGCCCTAGCACTCAGTTCCATAGGTCTAGCTTAGAGGGTTGGCAGGGCGACTGTTGCGCTAGAACGCTACACAACTAACTAGAACACTACACAACTAACTAGAACGCTACACAACTAACTGTTAGTGGTCATCGATTTCGAACGGTGGTTGTCCCCCGAAGAGCTCGGAATTCCAGTTCGCGCGGTGGATTGGTCAGCGTGCGATCTCTTTGGAACTGACTCAAACTCGGTGGGCGTGGAGGGACTCGAACCCCCGACATCTTCCTTGTAAGGGAAGCGCTCTAGCCAACTGAGCTACACGCCCGGAGCGAGAGAGCGTATCGCCGCTCGGCGCGGTTCCCGAAAGAGCGTGCCCGCCGCCCTGGCGACCTCCTTGGACCGATGCGCGTTGTTCGCCCGGACGGCATGGCCGGTCGACCGCCGGTCGGCTCCACCTTCGGCATCTGGCGCCTCGGTTCACATCGGAGCCCACCCTGCCGATCCGTGGGGGGTGACGGAACACATCGACGACCCGGCTCCGACGGCGCGTGCCGCCGTTTGGACAGGCTTGGCCGCCGGTGTCGTCTACCTCGGCTGGCGGGCCGGCTGGACCCGAAGCGGCACGGACGCGTGGTTGTTCTGGCCCCTCTGGCTGGCGGAAGCAACGACCCTGCTGTCACTCGTCCGCTTCGCGGCGGAAACCTGGCGGCTGCGCTTCGACCAGCCCGTGTCTCCGGAGCGCCAACACACCGTAGACGTAGTGGTGATTGCCCGCGACGAGCCCACCGAGGTGCTGCGAGCCACACTGATCGGGTGCGTGGCGCTGCAACACGAGCACCGCACCGTTGTCTTGGACCCTCTGTGCCGCCAACAGGTGGCCGATCTGGCCAGATCACTCGGCATCGAGGTCATGTGTCCCCGGGGCCTCGACGCCTCGGCCGAGCCCGAAGTGCACCTGAACTCCGTGCTGGACCGACTCGACGGTGAGCTGATCGCGGTTCTGCGCGGTGACGACGTTCCACTGCCCGAGATGATCGGAGCACTGCAGGGAGACTTCGCAGATGAGACCGTGTGGTGTGCCCAGGGCCGCCAGGCGGTGTACGGCCCCTCAGCCGGCGACTACGACGGTGGCATCGACGAGCTCGCACTGTTCTTCGGCGTGATGCAGCCCGGCAAGAACCACCACGGGGCCGCCTACTGGTGCGGCTCGGGTGCCCTGCTCCGCCGTGAGGCGGTTGACGCACTCGGCGGGGTGCCGGTCCAGACGGACACCCCCACGTTCCAGATGTCGCTTGCAGCGCACGCGGACGGGTGGACCTCGACGTTCCATGGCGAGCCGACGGCGCTGACCCTCGCGCAAGCCGACGTTGAGGGCTTCGTCGCCCGCCATGCTCTATGGGCCGCCGGCAACATCCAGTCGCTGCGCACCCCGAGCTCACCGCTGTTCCCCGGCGGACTCAGCAGGGGGCAGCGCCTCTCCTACCTCGGCACGATCGCGACCTACCTGGCCGGGCCCCGCCGCCTCGCGAGCGTGGCCGTACTGGTGGCCACCCTCCTCACCGGCCGCCTGCCGATCGTCACCGACCCATGGATGCTGGTCGCCGCGTGGGCGCTGTGGATGGCGCTGTTCACACTCGCTCGCAGACGCCTGGCGCGTGGACTGAGCCCCGAGCTAGGACGCTCGCAGGACCACTGGCTGCTGATGGGCGCATACACGACCGCATGGTTGGGGTTGGCAGTTCCCCGTTCGGTGTCCGCCTCTCTGCGCACTCCCCCGCCGACCGCCGGCCATCGCCACCTCCGACCTCGGATCAGGGCCAGACTCCTGGTCACCTCGGGGGCCTCAATCGCGTTGGCGGCACTAGTCCGTGCGGTCAGCGCGGCGGGACCCTCCTTCCTGCCGGAACTACCCACGGCGGCCACAACCGTGTCACTGGCCGCAGCGCTCGCCCTTTGTGCGACCATCGGCGGCGTGCTTCTCAGGGCCGCGAGGCGCACGCGCAGGGGCCGCCCCCGCTTCGCTGTCGAGAGCACGGCACGAGTGGGCGGCGTGACGGTCGACCTCCTCGAGGTGTCGGAGCGCGGAGCGTCCGTTCGCATGCCATCGGCGCCGCGGATCGGTTGCCCCTTCGTGGTCGGTCTCCGCATCCCCGGACTCGACGGCACCGTCCACCAGGCAACGGTGGCGGCCGAGGTCCGCGCCGTGCGGCCGACACCGCCGCCCGACATCGGGCACATCGTGGGCCTGTCGTTCACGCACCTCTCGGCGACCGCACGAGACCGCCTGGCCGAGTACTGCCGGGTGCTGCTCCCTGCGCGCAACGCCGCTGTGGCGTTGGACGACGGGCCCATGCCGAGATCCGGTAAGACGGCCCCGAACTCGTTGGCATCGGACACAGGCGCCGACGATCTGGGATCGGCCGGCCGCGCCGGCTGACGGTCGGCCCAGCGATCAGCTGGGCAGCTGGCCCGGGCGGTCGATCAGCCCTGCACGGGCCAGGGCCGTCCATGCAGAGGCGGTGTCGGCAGACAGCTCCGGTGCCTGGCCGGGCGGGAACCAACGGGTCTCAAGGATTTCGGCCGAGGTCGGGCGAGCGGTGTCGGGGTCGACCCATGGAGCTGGCCGGGCGAGGAACACGACATCGACGCGGCGAAGTTGCGGCAGCACGATCACGGCGGGCTCCCCCACCAAGATCACCTCCAGGCCCGACTCCTCACGCGCCTCGCGCACTGCGCAGACCTCCGGAGCTTCGCCCGGCTTCGCCAGCCCGCCCACTGTCCCCCACCGCCGGTTGTAGCTGTGGCGCACCAGCAATACCGACCCGTCGTCGCGACGCACGATGCAGAGCGCGCCAACCGTGTACTTCGGCGAGAACGCCCTCACGACGGCACGACGCATCCCCCGCGGAAGCCGGCCGAACGCCCAGAGCACCGCAACCATGAGCCTGCGTCGCATCAGTCGACCTTCCTCGCTGCGAGCGCCGCCTCGTGGAGCTCCGGCGTGCATGCCGACACGGGCGTGCGCCTGGCCTCATGGTCGAGGACTACGAGGTCGCGACCGTGCACGTCCGCGATGTGGCCGCCCGACTCCGTCAGCACGAGCATCGCGCCCATCCAGTCCCAGGGACCGAGCGCGTCGAATGTGCAGTCGATGGTTGCGTCGACCGACCCATCGGCGACCGCACAGATGTCGAGCGCAGTCGCGCCGAGTGACCGGTACTGGCGCCAGCCCAGGTAGGGGGCGATGCCGTTGAGGACCACCAGGGAGTCGGCCATTTCCGTGGTCTCGGCGGCTTGGATCGCCTCGCCGTCGCGCCAGGCACCCATGCCGCGTACTGCGGTGTAGCGGGTGCCGGTCGCCAGGTTCACCACCAGTGCTACCCATGGGCCCTCGGCGTCCAACGCACAGAGGCTGCTCGCGTACCAGGGGATGCCACGCGACGCGTTGGTGGAGCCGTCCACCGGGTCCACCACCACGACCAACTCGGCATCGCCCCGGGTCAGCCCGGACTCCTCCGACAGCACGCCAACCCCCGCCTGGCCGAGCACGCCGAGCACGGCCTCGTCGGCCACCAGGTCGAGGCGGTACTGACCCGGTCGTTCGCCCTTGGCCCGCAAGGCTCCGACCCCGGCGTTGGCCGCCCGGTGTCGGGAGAGCGCCTCGGAAGCCGCTGAGGCAGCGGCGTCGAGCAGAGCCGACACTTCCGATTCGGAGGGTCCGGGGGCCATCGGCGCAGGCTACCGGTGGCCGGGTCAAACATATGGAGCTTTGCCAAACGCCGCGGGACTGGCACTCTTGTTGGCGATGGCAATGATCGATGTGGCCGGCTTCGTGTCGGACCTGAAGAACCACGCAGCAGACCACGGCTTCCATGTGCACGATGAGCGGCACTTCGTCGAGACCTATTCGATGCGACAGTCGTTCGAGGTGGACCTGCACCCCGAAGAGGCGTGCGGCGGCCCACTGGAGTTCCACCTGTCGGTCGAAGTCGACCCCAGGGCCATGCTCGCGTTCGAGGACGCACTGCTCCCGCTGCCGGAGGGCGAGGAGCCCGAGGAACGCTTCGAGATCCCGATCACGTTCAACTGGTCCCTCCCCCCGGTGCCCAACGGCCCCGACCTGCTCCTGCTGGCCACCGAGCTGGCAGGCATCGGTGGCCCAGACCTGCCCGTGGAGGTGTCGGCGGTCGACTCGTTCCAGATCGTCACGGACCCGTCCGTGCGCACCCTGTCGGTGATCGCCCGGGTCAACGTGGGCATGTGGCAGGTCTACATGGGCGAGGAGATGCTCTGCGACGTGCTCGAGCGTTGCCTCGAGGTGAGCCGCTTCCTGCTCGAGTCGGCACCCGCCTGGATCGACGAACCCTGAGACGTATGCGCTGACAGCCGGACATAGATGGAATATTCCCGGCCTAGCTGCATCCGTGGGGAAAATGCCGGCGAATAGCAGTACATGGACGATCACCGGGGCTGCCCAGAATGCGGGCGACGACCGCAGGGACCTCGATGAGCACGGCCCTTGCACTTCCGCTGACCGGCGATGGTGGCTACTCTCCGAAGGTGTCGTCCACCGAGACCCTCGACGAGTCAGTCGTCGCCGCGTTTGCTGCCGGTGAGCAAGCGGCGCTGAAGTCGCTCTACGACTCGACTTCGCGGCTGGTCTACTCGTTCTGCCGACGTAGCCTCGGAGCTGAGGCCGCGGCAGACGTTACCCAGGAGGTCTACGTTTCCGCGTGGCAAAGCCGCGCGCGATACAGGCCCGATTCGGGAACACTGACCGGCTGGCTGATGGGGATCGCCCGCTTCAAGACGATCGACGCCCTCCGTGCCCAGGGGCGCCGCCCACAGACCGCCGATGGCGAGGAGCCGGAGGAGCTCGGTTCCGACGAGGAGAGCATCGAGGCGATGGGCCAACGGATGCTTGTCGCCGAGGCGCTCGACCAGTTGCCAGAGCGGGCACGCCAGGCGGTCGAGTTGGCCTTCTGGTCGGACATGACTCACGCTCAGATCTCGGAGCAAACGGGCGTTCCTCTCGGTACGGTCAAGAGCGACATCCGACGCGGCCTCGAGCGCCTGCGCGAACACCTGGAGGGCTTCGATGCCAGTGGATCCTGAAGATCTCACCATCGAGACCCTGCGTGCCGTGTCTGTAAAGGACCGCCGCCGCAACGATCCACCACCGGACCTGTTCGGCGCGATCGAGGCCGAGGTGTTCGGCAGAGGTGGACCGGCCGGCAGCACGAGAGCGGGTCCGCGTCCGGGTCAGTCACCTTCCGGGGTTACCGATCTCGCCGCGCACCGACGGCGTCGGAACAGCCGTATGGACAACCGCACACGCAATCTGGTGGTGCTGGGCGCGGTGGCCGCTGCGGCGGTGCTCATTGCGGGCGTGGTCACCACACTGAGCAACCAGGTACCCGACCAGGAGGTCGTGGCTTCGGCCGACATGGAGCTGCTCGCCGGCGCGGGCAGCGCATCTGCTGAACTCGTCGACCGCGACGACGGCACCTACCTAGTGGTCGACGTGGCCAACCTCTCCCCAGAGGAATCAGCAGACTTCTACGAACTGTGGCTGCTCGCTCCCGACGTGAGCGAGATGGCCTCGGTCGCCCGCTTCAGCCAGGACAGCACCACCGTCGAGGTCCGGCTGCCGGGTGATGTCGACCCGAACGTGCTTCCGGTGGTCGACATCTCCAGCGAGCTCGACGACGGTGACGACACCCACTCCGGTGCCAGCATCCTTCGCGGCACCCTCGCCTGACCCGGGCCTGACCTCACCCCCGCCGGGCGCTGTGTCGGCGTGGCTGGCCCGGCACCCCAACCGCCAGGTTCCAGCCGTTGCCGATGGAGTATCCGAGAGCGGCGCCTCCCACCACGTCGAGTGGCAGGTGTGCAGACACCTGGATCCGGGCGAGCCCGACCACGCAGGCGAGCAACCAGGCAAGCGCCCGCGCCCGCCGTGACAGGTAGGGCGACAACAGCGCCGCCACCGAGAACGCCACCGCGGAATGGCCGGACACGAAGCCGAGCCCCTCATGTGGCGTGCCGGCCCTGTTGGCGAACTCGCTGAGCATCGAGAACGGCCGGCCACGCTCGACCGCACCCTTGAGCACCTTCGCCGCCTGCCACGAGACCACCCCGACGACGACCGAGCCGGCTGCCGGCCTCCAGCGGCGAAGGTGTCGCCATGTGAGCCCACCCACGACGAACGGCCCGAAGAGCGATCCGAGCTGCATCGGAAGCCACAGCACGAACTCCAGGTTGCGCGGCCCACCGTTGAGGGATTCGAAGAGCCGCTCCTCCCACTCTGGGAGGCCTTCGACTGCAACCCAGCTGGTCGCACCCAGCACTGCGACTCCCCCGCCGATGCGCACAAGCAACCCGGGTGGCCTCACCAGATGGTCGGGCTGCGGCCAGGCGGTACCAGGTTCGGCACTGGAAGCCGGCCCCTGCATGGCCGGTCGGAGCTCGGCTGCGGCGCGGTCCTGCATCGGGATCACGGTAGCGGCGCTGAAAGCAGGCCTTGCATCGGTGTGCGCGCACCATCCGGGTAGCGTCGTTGGCGACCCGCCCGTCAACCATGACCTCGACCACTCCCACCACCGGCCCGCCCCCCGGCAGAGACCACCCCGACTCGGCGACGGCTGCACGCGGAGCCGGCCACGAAGAGATGTTCGACCCCGCCGAGGCGGTGTCTGGCTACGAACGCTCACCCGAGGACCTGCTGAGGCTTCTGGTGTCGGTCACCGTCGTGATCGTGGTGGTGCTGGTCACGAAGCTGCTGAGCGACGCCGTTGGCGGATTCCAGAGGGACTTCGTCGCCCTGCTCGCCGTTGGCAGCACCCAGTTGGTCCGCATACTCGAAGGCCTGTTGGCGCTCATATCGCTCAGCCTGGCCCTCCTGACGCTGCTACTGCCCCTGCTCACGAAGCGGCTGCGCACGTTCGGCTACGTGCTGGTAGCCAGCATCGTCTGCTCGCTCGTAATAGGATCGATCGACTCATGGCTCGGATTGAGCGGCGCGATCAACGAAGTGGCACGCGAAGCAGGGCTGGACCGCGGCGGCCTGCCCGATGCAACCGAAGTGGCGCAGAACTCCGCCGCGATCGTGGTCTTCTCCCCGTTCGTCACGCGGCGGTGGCGCCAAACCCTGTGGTCACTGTTCGGTGCCATGCTGCTGCTGCAGGTGGTCATCTCACTGCATCCTCCGGCGGCGACCGTGGTGGCCCTGGCGGTGGGTCCCGCGGTCGGCAGTGCCACACTGCTGCTCTTCGGCCGACCCACCTCGCGCCCCACCCGCACTGCGATCACCGCAGCCCTGGCCGCGGCCGGCCTACCGGTCACCTCGCTGGAGCCGGCCTCGGTGGACGCACGCGGGTCGACCCCGTACTTCGCGACCGCTCAGAGCGGTGAGAAGCTCTTCGTGAAGGTGCTTGGAGCCAACGAGAGGGCCGCCGACCTGCTCTTCCGCCTGTACCGCCGGCTAAGGCTGCGAAACGTCGGTGACGAACGCCCTGACTCATCGCTGCGCAGGACGGTCGAACACGAGGCGCTGGTGTCGTTGCAGGCGCGCGATGTGGGCGTGCTCACCCCGCGCATGCGGGCCGTGGCCAGCGTGGGCCAGGACTCGTTCCTGCTGGCCTACGACCTGATCCCCGGCCGATCCCTGGACGGGGTCGAGCCCCGTGAAGTCACCGACGAGGTTCTCGCAGCCCTGTGGGAGCAGGTCTCGATCCTCAGGACACACCGCATCGCACACCGCGACCTGCGACTAGCGAACGTCTTTATCGACGACGACATGACTCCCTGGATCATCGACTTCGGCTTCGCCGAGGTGGCGGCATCCGATTCGCTGCTGCATGCCGATGTGGCGCAACTCCTTGCCTCGCTCGCCGTCGCAGTCGGCCCCCGCCGTGCGGTGTCCAGCGCCATCGAGGGAGTCGGCGAAACAGGCGTGAGCGACTGCGTCAGCCGGCTGCAGGTCGTGGCGCTGAGCGGTGCGACCCAGACCGCCCTCAAGGAACACCCCGGACTACTCGGCGAGCTACGCGCCGAGGTGATCTCGCAGTGCGGCATCGACCAGCCCGAGATGGATCCGCTCACGAGATTCCGACCCGGTTCCGGAGGAGTGCTCGCCACGGCCGCGCTCCTTCTGTACGTGGGCGTGCCGATGGTGATCGGATTCGACGACATGGCCGACGTGGTCTCAGCCGCCGACTGGAGCCACATGGGTACGGTCGTGGCAGCAACCATCGCCCTGCTGGCGTCGCTCGGATGGCAGCTCTACTCGATGGCGCCGGCGACACTGCCTGCGTGGCCGACCCAGCTCGCGGCGCTCGCAGCCCGCTTCGCCTCCACCACCGCGCCGTCCAACGCGGGCGGCAACTCCCTCACCGCCCGGTACCTGGAACGCCATGGGCTGACCAACTCACAGGCAGTCGCAGCAACTGCCCTCGGGCGGGCGGTCAACGTGGGGGCATGGCTGTTCCTTCTCGTGGTGTTCCTCTTCTGGGCGGGGCGAAACACTTTCGAGTCGGTCGACGTGGACCGGCCCGAAGCCCTGTGGGCAGGGCTCGCAACTGTGGCCGTGCTTGCCGGTCTCTCCCTGTTGTTCCCGGCCGTGCGCCAGCATGTCTCACACTCCACCCAGCTGGGGACGGCCGGGGTGCGCGCCGGACTGGCGCAACTGAGCGGATCACCATCACGGCTCGCCACGACCGCCTCGGCCGCACTGCTGCTGGCCGTGGCCAGCCTCGTGGCGCTGCGGAACTCGCTGGAGGTGTTCGCTGATGCTCCAGTCGCCACGGTGGGCGTGATCCTCTTCGCAGCCTCGGTCGCGGCAACCGTGGTACCGACGCCCGGCCACGTGGTCGCCACCGAGGTCCTGCTCGTGGCGGGGCTCGCCGCGGCCGGAATCGCGCTCCCCGAGGCGGTCGCAGCGGTGCTGTTGTGCCGGCTGTTCACGTTCTGGCTTCCGATTGTGCTCGGAGCACCGGCGCTCCACCTGCTCCGCCGCTCCGACCGTGTCTGAGACCGTGCCGACAAGAGTTCACGCGATGTTTGCAGCAAGGATGCCGCACACATGGAGAATCACTTCCTGGCACCGATAGTCTCTTGCGGCGCCAAAGGTCGCCGCCGCCGAGACACGACGACGGACACGAGCAGGAGGTCGGGTGCCACAACTGGAAGCCGTCATATTCGACACTGACGGCGTCATCACCCAGACCGCTGCGGTGCACTTCTCTGCATGGAAGAGCGTTTTCGACGGCTTCCTGGCCGAGCATGCGACAGGCGACGCCGCCGAGCCCTTCACGGACGCCGACTATCGCCACCATGTGGATGGGATCGGCCGCTACGACGGGGTGGATGCCTTCCTGCGCTCGCGTGGGTTCGAGCTGCCGCGGGGCAACCCCGAAGACCCACCCGGGGACTCCACGGTCTGTGCAGTGGGCAACACGAAGAACTCGGCGTTCGAGGCCGCGGTCCACGAGCACGGGGTGCTCCCCTACCTGACCACCCGCCGCTTCATCGAGTCGCTGCACGAAGCAGGAATCCGCACTGCGGTGATCTCGGCATCCAAGAACTGCGAGATGGTGCTTCATGCGGCCGGGATGGACGACCTGTTCGAGGCGCGTGTAGACGGACTGGTGCAGGCTGAGATGGGATTCCCCGGCAAGCCGGCTCCCGACGTGTTCCTCGAAGCCGCCAGCCGACTGGGCGTGAAGCCGGGTGCCGCCGGAGTTGTGGAAGACGCAATCTCGGGCGTGCGCGCAGGTCGCGAGGGCGACTTCGGGCTGGTGATCGGACTCGACCGCACCCGCAATGCCGACCCGCTGGGGCAATACGCGGACATCGTGGTGCCCGACTGCGCAGACCTCGAGGTGGTCGCCGTCGGCGACGCATACGGCGTCCGACGGGCGATTCCCGCCCGAGCGGTGTTGGCCGACCTTCCTGTGGCCACTGAGGACCACGACATCACGCGCCAGGTCGCGGGGCGCACCGTGGCGGTGTTCCTCGACTACGACGGCACACTCACACCGATCGTGGACCGGCCAGAGGACGCAACCATCGACCCCGCCACGCGCGCTGCGCTCGAAGCGCTGGCCGAGAAGACCGTCGTCGGCGTCGTGAGCGGACGAGACCTGCCCGACGTACTCGACATGGTCGGCGAGGCACCGATCTGGTTCTCCGGCAGCCACGGCTTCGACGTGCGCTCCCCCGACGGGAGCCGCCAGGAGTTCGAACACGGAGCGGCAGCGCTACCGGCACTTGATGCCGCCGAGAGAGAACTGGCCGACCCGATCGGGGCGGTCGAGGGCGCATGGGTGGAGCGCAAGCGCTTTGCGATCGCGGTGCACTATCGCGCCACGCCCGACGAACTGGTAGCCGATGTCGAGTCGGCTGTGGCAGCCGCGGCAGACGCACATCCCGAGATCCGCATGACCGGCGGCAAGCGCATCTTCGAGCTCCGCCCGGCGATCGAATGGGACAAGGGCAAGGCCGTGCGCTGGCTCGTCGAGGCAGCGGGCCTCGACCCGGCCGACGCGTTGGCGATATTCATAGGCGACGACGTGACCGATGAAGACGGCTTCGCCGAGGTCCGCTCGCGGGGCGTGGGCATCGTGGTCGGCACCGAGGACCGCACCACGGCAGCCCATGACCGCCTGGATGACCCGGATGCGGTACGCGTCTTCCTCGAGCAACTCACCGCTGAACTGGCTGAGCCATGAACGAGTTCCTCTGGAGCTACTCGGGATTCGTGGCCGAGCACGAGGGCCAGCGTGAAGCCCTGTGCACCCTGGGCAACGGATACGTCGCCACCCGCGGCGCGCTCGCGGAGGCGGAAGCCGACGACCGCCACTACCCGGGCACCTACCTGGCCGGAGTGTTCAATCGCATAACCACGAATGTCGAGGGTCGTGAGGTCACCAACGAGAGCCTCGTCAACGCGCCCAACTGGCTGCCGCTGCGGTTCCGTGCCCTAGGGGGATCGTGGTTCTCCGCCGAGGCCGACACCGTGGAGTCGCACGACCTGGAGCTCGACCTGCGCAGGGCGGTGCTCACCCGCAAGAGCCGACTACGAGACTCCGACGGCCGAACGCTCTCGATCACCGAGCGACGCTTCGTCAGCCTGTCGGACCCGCATCTGCTCGCAATCGAGTCGACCTTCGTACCCCTCGACTTCTCGGGGCCGGTCCAGATCGAGTCGGCACTCGACGGCACCGTGCAGAACACCGGCGTCGCCCGCTACAACGACCTCGGCACCGACCACCTGGAACATGTGCAGTCTCATGCGCTCGACGACGACTCGATGCTGCTGGAGGTACGCACCAATGACTCCGGGGTAGCCATCGCAGAGGGGGCCCGCACGAGGGTGTTCGACTCCCGCGGCGAGAGGCTGCCGGCCACCGCGACCTGTGAGGCCACCGAGCGGCACGTGCGGATGCTGATGGAAATCGAGGCTGGCGAGGGCCGGGAGATGATCGTCGAGAAGGTCGTCTCGATCTACTGCTCCCGCGATCAGGGCATCTACTCCCCGGCAGTCGCTGCAACACACGCGATCAGCGTCGCCGAGGGCTTCGAGGAGCTGCTCCAACGCCACGTGAGGTCTTGGTCCAACGTATGGGATCGAAGCCGGATAACCCTGAAGGGCGACGTGGGCCACACCGCCCGGGTGCTCAACCTGCACATCTTCCACCTGCTCGCCACCGTGTCGAAGAACACCACCGAGATCGATGCCGGAGTGCCCGCACGCGGGTTGCATGGCGAGGCCTACCGAGGCCACATCTTCTGGGACGAGCTGTTCATCTTCCCGTTCCTCACCCTGCGGGTGCCGGAGCTCACCAGGGCGCTGTTGCGCTACCGCGCCCGCCGGCTCGGCAGGGCCCGCGAGGCAGCCGCTGCGGAGGGCCACGAGGGAGCGATGTTCCCGTGGCAGTCGGGCAGCGACGGCAGCGAGGAAACCCAGGAGCTTCACCTCAATCCGAAATCCGGCCACTGGATCCCCGACGCTTCGCGGCTCCAGCGCCATATCAACGCAGCTGTGGTGCTGAACGTGTGGCGCTACTGGCAATCGACCACCGACCTCGAGTTCATGCGCTTCTGGGGTGCGCGCATGGTCCTCGAGATCGCCCGCTTCTGGGCGAGCCTGGCCACCTACAACCACGCACTCGACCGCTACGAGATCAAGGGCGTGATGGGGCCCGACGAGTTCCACGAGGGCTACCCCGACCGCGACGAGCCCGGCCTCGACAACAACGCCTACACGAACGTGATGGCAGTCTGGTGTCTGTGCCGGGCGTTCGACGTGCTCGAGATCCTGCCGTCGACGCGCCGCGCGGAGCTGATAGAGACGCTGGGCATCTCCGACGACGAACTCGACCGATGGGGCGACATCAGCCGCAAGATGCGGCTGTGCTTCCACGACGACGGCATCCTCAGTCAGTTCGAGGGGTACGCCGACCTCAAGGAGCTCGACTGGGACTCGTACCGCTCTCGCTACGACTCGATCGCTCGCCTGGACCGGATCCTCGAAGCCGAGGGCGACACACCGAACGCATACAAGCTCGCCAAGCAGGCCGACACGGTGATGCTGTTCTACGTGCTCAGCACCGATGAGCTGGGCGAGATCTGGGAGCGGCTCGGCTACGAGCTCGAACCCGACGCCCTGGCCCGCAACATCAACTACTACGAGGAGCGCACCTCGCACGGCTCCACGCTGTCGATGATGGTGCACGCCTGGCTGCACAGCCGGCTCGACCGCGAGAAGTCCTGGAGCCTCTTCCGCTCGGCGCTCGAGTCCGACATCAACGACGTGCAGGGTGGCACCACGCGCGAGGGCATCCACATGGGCGCCATGGCAGGCACCGTCGACCTCATCCAGCGCTGCTACGGCGGCATCGAGACCCGCCGCGACGTGCTCTACATCAACCCGCGCTTGCCAGAGGAGCTTCACGAGCTGGCCTTCGGGATCAACTACCGCCGCCAGAACATCCGGCTCGAGTTCAGTCACGACCATATCCTCGTGCGGCTCTCCGACGACACCGGACACGAGGTCCCGGTTGCGATCGACGTACTCGGCGAGTTCGTGGTGCTCGAACCCGGTGACACCTTCGAGATGAGACTGGACTGAGCCGGTACGGTACCGAGGTCGCGACAACATGGAATCACGGCTGTCCACTGCGGCTGGAGCCACCAGATGAACGAACCGGCACCCATCACGATCACGAGGGCACAGCAGCGATTCGCCTCGTGGATGACCGACGTGCTCGTCTACATCGTGGTGCTCAACCTCTTCGTCGAGTTCTCCGACGCGGTCGTGATCGACTCCTTCTGGATCTCGATACTCACAGCCGTTCTGCTCAAGGCCCTGCTCGACGTCATCACCGGCCTGGAGCACCGCACCTCGGCCTTCTTCAGGGAGCTCGGCGGAGCGTGGAGGGCCGTCGGCCTGCTCGTGACATTCCTCATCCTGTTCCTGTCGAAGTTCGTCATCCTCGAATCGGTCGACATCGTGTTCAGCGAACACGTGGAACTGGGCGGGTTCCTGCAGGTGGTGGCCCTGATAATTGCCCTGATGGCCACCCGGCGGGCATTCGACGAGGTGTTCCGGCGACTCGGTGACGTCGAGTCGGCCTCCACCCTCGGGGCCTAGGTTCCGATCGTCATGTCGGCGGTCCTGGCGATCGGGATCGAGTGGTAAGGGGACCGGATCATCACACCGGACGAGTCGTCGGTCTCGTCGGGTTTCTCGGGTACGTGGCGCTTGCGGCCCAGCAATGCACCGGCCACACCGATGACCGCGACGACGAAATTGAGTATGAACGCTGCGCTCAGGCCGTCTGTGAACGCGACCCGCACGATGCCCTCCACCTGGTCCGCGGTGGCCGGCGACAGCTCAGTGAGCTTCTGGGCTGCTTCGTCGGATCCGGCCAGCAGCCCCTGGATCTCCGACTTGTCGGCCGACGACAGCTGACCTCCGGCCGCTGCCACCGCGTTGTCGTAGCCGTCGGTCTCGAACACCTTGAACACGAAACCGCTGACCGCAATGCCGAATACCAGCGCCACCATTCGTATGGCGGAGATCACCCCAGAGGCGAGACCCGCCTTGTCATCGGTGACGGCATTCATGGCCGCTGTGGTCGAGATGTTGTAGGCGAGCCCCTGGCCAATCGCGGTGACGCCCAGCGCCGTGACCACCAGCCCGAGTCCGGTGTTGGCGTCGCTGAGCACCAGTGGCACGCACGACGCGGCGACGATCACCATGCCCACGAACATCGGCCAGGTCGCACCCCACTTCTCGAACACCTTGCCCGAAACCGGTCCCATCGCAGCGAAGGGAACCGTGTACGCGAGGAACACCGCGCCGGCTGCCAGCGCGCTGTAGTCGAGTGCGTACTGCACGTAGAGGGTGACGAAGAACATCATGGCGCTGAACACCCAGTTGCCCGTCCACGCGACAACGGCTGCGCCGGCGTACTCCCGCGTTCGAAACAGCGTGAAGTCGACCAGCGGATCACGCGACCTCCGCTCGAGCAGCACGAAGGCGCCGCCCAGCGCCACCCCGAGTATTAGGGGCAACCACGATGCCAGCACCGCAAACCCTTCGTTGGATGCGGTCTGGAACGCGAAGGTCGCCATCACCAATGCCGCTGTGATGGCCACGAACCCGGGCCAGTCGACACGCTCGGCCTCCGGATCGGTCGACTCCTCGACGAACATGAGGGTGAACACGACGCCGGCGATCGCGAGTGGCACGTTGACCACGAAGAACCAGCGCCAGTCGAGCGAGGTGGTGAAGACGCCGGCGATCAGCGGGCCGATCGACTGCCCGATCGTGCCGATGCCGGTCCATACCCCGATGCCGACTCCACGGCGCTCCTTGGTGAACGCATAGCTGACGATCGACAGTGACGTGCCGTAGAGCATCGACGCCCCTACGCCCTGCACCACGCGCGCCGCGATCAGGAATCCAAGCGTCGGGGCCAACGCACAGGCTGTGGAGGCTGCCGCGAAGATGACCGTGCCGGCCAGCACGATCTTGCGGCGTCCGACGATGTCGGCGAGCCGCCCGAGCGCGATCAGGGGCGCCGAGAACGCCAGGAGGTACGCGTTCACCGTCCACTCGAGGGTGCCGGTCGAGCCCCCGAGGTCGCGCCCGATGTCGGGCAGAGCGACGGTGACCCCGAAGAAGTCCAGGGTCAGGATCAGCAGCGGAAAGGCCATCGCGGTGACGGTCCACCACGGGCTGCGCTTCGCCGCCCTGTTCACGTCGGCACTGTAGCCCGCGAACCCGTGCACGGAGCGGAGCACCCGGTCCGGGACGGCAGCGGCATCAGGTCAAAGCACTGGCAGGCAGGCTCAGTTGGGCTCCACAACCGCCGTCTGTGAGCAGGTGGCCGCTGTGGTGTTGACCGGGTTGCACCGGGCCTGCACGGGAAGGCCGAGATCGGCGATGTAGCCGTTGTTGGCCGGCTCTCCCACCGGGTGGTCGGTGTGCACCATCTGCGCTCCTGAGCCCAACGCCGTGTCGCGACGCGCCGGATCGAGGATGGCCCCCGGTGCGGGGTTGGCGTCCGCGCGGGTCCGCACGATGTAGCCCTGGGCCACCGCGGACGCGATTGCCGAACCGTCGCCGGGGTCGTTGATCTTGAGAACGGCACCGTCAGGTTGGCCCTGCCCAGAGCTGGTGAACATCGCGCGGCCGACGAGGCCCGCGTGGCCCACGAGGTACTCGTCACGCAGGTCTGCGTTGTCCATCGCAACGAGCATCTTGCCCCGGGATTCGGCCAGTGATGGCCATCCGGCTGTGGTGATCGCCGTGTTGAGGTCGGCAGCTCCACCGCGCACGGAGTCGGGTGTGATCAGCCGGTCCCCCACCGCCCCATTGAGTTCCGCGTCGACTGCATCGAGCATCGCCGTGTCGAACGGCAGGATCGGGGTGGCTGGAAGACCCTCGGGAAGGCTGCCGCCCTTCATCTCGAGCATAACCATGATCGGTGTGTGGCCAGGGTGGACGTCGGACCACGCCCGGATCTCACCGAGGCACTCCTGCAGGGTGGCGCAGTGAGTGCGCCAGTCGAGGTCCGCTATGTGGATCACCTTGAATCCGGGCTGGCTCAGGTTGTCGGGCAGGAACGGGTCGCTCCAGCCGATGACCGAGGCGAGCGCGGGGGCCGTGAAACGTCCGCCGTCGGGGTCCGCGTAGATGTCGAACTCGAAGGTTCGGATGCCGCGTTCGAGTTGCTGTGTGATCGACGCGTGGGTGTAGTTGAGAGCGGCCGGATTGCCGAGCCCGGCCGCGATCTCGGGGAACGCCGAGGCTATGCCGGCCAGGAAGCTGGCAGCTGGAGCGCCGGGTGCGATGTGGTAGCTGTTGTGCGATCCGACCAGCTGGATCTCGTTGAGGTCCACCAGGTCGTCGCCAACGGGCGTGTCCGGCCAGCCGACAGGGATCGTGGTGGTCGTCACCGGCACATCGCGCGGATCGGCCTCCGCTGGGGCCAGCGCTGCGCACGCACCGGCCGTCAGAGCGACTGCGCCCGCCAACAACCCGATCTTCGTCTTCGTCGCCATGTCGCCCCCGGTTAGCCGTGGGCGGAGATTACATCCCTTGCCGGCCGGACCGCTTGGCCCGGCCGGCATGGTCAGGTCAGGGGGTGCTCGAAGAGCTGGTCGGAGTCGTGGTGGTCGTGCTCGACGTCGTCGACGACGTGGTGCTCGAGGTGGTCGACGACGTGGTGCTGCTGGTCGTCGAGGATGTCGTCTCCGAAGTCGTGGTGGTCGGGTTGAGGTCCACGCCCGGCGGCACGAGCACAGCGTTGATCCCGTGCACAACGCCGTTGCTCGCCACGAGGTCCGGGTCAACGACCTCGGCATTGTTGACGGTCACCTTGTCACCTGACACCACGATGCTCAGGCTGCTGCCCTCGACCGAGTTGAGGCTCTCGGTCTTGAGGTCCGAGGAAGGCAGGTTGCCGGCCACGACGTGGTAGTTGAGGACGGTGCGCAGCAGCTGCGGATCGTCCTGAAGCGTCTGCAGCTGCTCGGGCGGCAGCGCCGCAAAGGCGGTGTTCTGGGGAGCGAACACCGTGAAGGGACCTGCCGAGCTGAGAGTCTCGGACAGGCCCGCATCGGTCAGCAGGCTCGCAAGTGTCGAGTAGTTCGGATTGTTGGACAGCACCTCCATCACGTTCTGTGACGGCGGGGCGGTGAGGTCGAGGCCCGGCGGCACCAAGACCATGTCGATGCCTTGGATTATGCCGTTGGTGGCCTCCCAGTCAGGCTTGATGATCTTGGCGCCGTTGATGGTGGCCGAGTCACCGGAGCCTTCCACCGTGAGGTCGGGGCCGTCCTGTGTGGGGATGCTGGCGGGCAGGTCCGCCACCTTCAGTGCGCCGGCGGTGATGTGGTACTGCACGACCTGGCGGAGCTTGTCGTTGTCGGTCTCGAGGACCTCCATCTCGCCGGCAGGCAGGGCCTCGAAGGCCTTGTTGTCGGGAGCAAACGTGGTGAACGGACCGGTCTCGGAGAGCAACGAGGTGAGGCCGGCCTTCTCGATGAGACCTGCGAACGTCGTGTAGTTGGAGTCGCCCGCCAGGGTCTCGGGAATGGGCTTGGTCTCGTCGTCGCCTCCGAACAGCAGCCACGCGCCGACGCCCAGGAGCGCCAGGACGACCACCACGATGGCGACGATCGGCCAGGGGTTGCGCTTGCCGGGCCAGAGGACGCCCACGCCGGGCACCTCGACGCCCGCGACGGCGGCACGGGCCGCGTCGACGTCGCCCGCGCGTACGGAGAACTCGAACTCCCTCAGCTGCTCACCCGTGAGGTACTGCGAAAGCATGGCCAGGTCGCCGTTGTCGAGCGCCTGCTGGATGAGCGGCAGGTTGCCGTCCTGCAGCATCTGGGGCAGGCCCACTAGTGCGGGCGGCATCTGTTGGGCGGGTGGGGGGTTGGACATCCGCTGGTCCCTTCGGTTCGCGGCTCAGTGGCGCAGTCGACTGGGTACGAGCCTACAGGCGCGGCCGGGGCGATCGGGGTACACCTACGCGGTCGTTTCAAGCCTGCGCATGCCCGCAAGCGGCCAAGGGCCCGTGACGCCCATGACACAGACTGTCGGCAACACATACGTGGGACCTCGACAGGCGGATGTGGTTCCCCAGCAAGGGGCGCTCACGCGCACCTGCGCCGAACTGCCATGATTGGAGGCGTTGCGTGGTTGAGCACAGGCTGGGCCGATCCGTCGACGAAGGGGGCGTACTTGACGAACACGCCGATCAAGCGCATGCGCGTGTGGTTTGCCTGCTTCCTCACCGCGACCCTCTCGCTGGTCGCCGCCGCCTGCACCACGGCAGCCGGCGGCGGGCCTCATACCACCGTCGCGCCGGTCGGCCCGCCTGCGGTGTTCTCCTTTTCCGCCACGAGGGCCTCAGGCCCGAGCCCGCTGACCACCGCGCTCACCTGGTCGGTGCCGATACCCGAGTCGACCCCGTTCACATGCCTGATCGACCTGGATGACGACGGAGCTGCGGAGATCTCCGTCGCTGAATGCACGAGCAGCTCGATGCGATCGGTCACGTTCGACAGCGAGGGCACCCACACGGTTCGGCTCAGTGTCACCGACGGGGAGACCACGGCAACCAGCGACGCCGTCAATGTCACGGTCGGCCCCGCCAGCGCCGACACCTACGACATCGACCTGCGCCTCGCGCCGGGGATCAGCCCATCGCAGCAAGCTGTGTTCGAGGCAGCGGCCAGTCGGTGGGAAGAGGTCGTGCGCACAGGTTTGCCCGCGATCGAGTTCACGGCTCCGGCCGACTACTGCGGCACCGGCAGCCCGGCGTTCAGCGGCGAGGTCGACGACCTCCTGGTCGACGCCGATGTCTCCCCCATCGATGGCCCGGGCGGCGTGCTCGCCAAGGCGGGGCCATGCCTCGTGCGGTCCGCCGGAGGACTGCCCGTGTTCGCTGCGATGCAGTTCGACTCCGCCGATGTCGCCGACCTGGAGACCGACGGCGTCTTCGAAACAGTGGTGGCACACGAGCTCGGCCACGCCATCGGATTCGGCACCGTGTGGGACTCGTTGCTCGTGGGTGCAGGCTCGGGGCAGCCCCGCTTCGCGGGCCTGGTGGCGCGGGGAGCCTGGGACGCACTCGAAGGCGGCTCGGGCGTGACCGTTCCGGTGGAGGGCGGCGGTGGTCCGGGGACCGCCGATTCCCACTGGCGCGAAGCCGTCTTCGAGAGCGAGCTGATGACCGGCTACATCGATCCCGACCCGAACCCCCTCAGTGCCGTCACCATCGGGGCGCTTGCCGACCTGGGCTACGGGGTGGACCTGGGTGCCGCCGACTCGTTCGGCACCCCCGCACTGCACGCACACGGCACATGGGAGTTCGAGCTCCGCTCCGAGCCGTTGGCCCTCCACGAGGAGCTGCTGCACCCCAAGGGGCACGTTGGCGGCTGACAAGGCACTGGGCCTGCGGTTGGCGGACTTCACCGCCACGCCGATGTCATGCGACCGAGCGACGATGATTCGAGCCGGCCTCGGCATCGAGGTCGTCACCGGGAGGCGATGCACCCACCGTCGCGCCCGGCGGGCCAAGAAGTTGCGCTCTTCAGGTGCCCCGGGATCCCGATCAAGCCTCAGCCTGCTGTCGGACTCTGTTGCGTGCCACGCAACTATGGGTCACAATGTCGAAGTCGCGATCGCCCGCGACACAGCCACGCCTTGGGTCGGAACGAGCAAGTCTCCCGACTCCCCCGGCACGCCTCAAGACCACACTGAGGCCTGCCGGGGTTCGGCGTCGGCAGCATGCTGCTCAATCGTCGGACCCGAGTCGCAGAAGGGCTACCTCAGCACTGTCCAGTCGGGCAGACAGTTAGGTGATCTGGTCTCTCAGACGCTCGTTCTCTGCGATCAGGTGTTATCGGATCTCAACTCTTTGGCCATAGTCGGCCAAGAGGTCCGCGCGCACTGCGGCGTCTCCTGCAGCGAGATCGGCCAATCTGAACAGCACTGACCTGATGTGGCGCACGCCGTCAACAGAACAGTCATCCATTGGGACGGTGCGAGTCGCGTAATGGGCCTCGTTGACATTGTGGATCAACTCGAGCAGCCCCAACGAAGCGGCAACGAATCTGGCTCCGTTCGGCGGCTCGTCATCCGAGCCGATAGCCATTGCATGCGCCACATACCTGGCCACATCCAAGCGTCCCAGTTCGGTTTGTTCGCTCCACCAGTACGCCGGAACAGGCCATGATTCGTAGTCAGGATCCTGGGGCAGCAACCTCGACAGAACTGGCCTAGACGCAGCGCTGAGGGCCTCGATCTCCTGGAGGTCCATGTCAGCTTCGACCAAAGCCGACCAGGTTCTGGACACGTACTCCTGGGATTCCCCGGCCGGTCACTCAACTCTGCTCGCACCTGGCGCAACCATTGGGCCCATGGCTCTGGGTCCTCATGGGCGCGCCAGCGCCCAAGGGCGTCCAACCCTCTCGCATCCCCCTGGTCCTCCCAAACACGGGACCCCGATTGAGGCAACTACCCAGCCTCTACCTGACTGCTCCTTTGAGCGAGTTCGCGTTCCAGCTCCTCGACCCTGTTGCTGAGCGCCTCGAGCCTCGTGTCCAAATCGCTGCTCTGCGCACCAAGTGCCTGCGCGATCTTGCCCGACTCCCAGCCGAAGAAGGACTCGATGGTCCGCCATCGGTCCATGTCCGCCACGATGAGGCCACTGACCCACCGCGACACGGTCGCCTTGCTCACGCCCGCCACCTCAGCCAGCTCCGACTGCCCGCCCCGGGGCCGCCCAGCCAAACCCTCTCGCAGGATGATGCCGAACTCTCGACGTCTCGCTTCGCTGCTCATGCGACCAAGGTTACACAATGAGCAACCGCTACCCCCGTCGCCGGCCGCAACACGACCGGTCCGTGGCAGATCGACGTCATCAGGCACGCCAGTGGTGTGTGCCAGCACACGATCGAGCCCGTCCAGAACTGCAACGACAACAGTGGGCGAGCCCGCAGGGGCGTACACGAACCAGCATGGACCACCCTTTTGCTGCCCCGGGCGAGACCTACCATTGCCCGATGCCTCTCACCCGAACGCGACGAGCAGGAGCGAGCGAAACCAGCCTCGCGGCCATGCAGACCTACGCTGCCGGTGCCACCCAGGTGACGGCCACGCTCTCTCTGGAGGGCGATCTGCCGAACGATGCCGCGATGGCCGCTCTCCAACAGGTTCACGACCGCCATGAGATCCTCCAGCAGCGGCTCACCGAGGACGAGGACGGATGGGTATTCGAGGGACCGGTTCCCTTCACCGAGGTGCTCCTCGAGACCACCGAACCCGACGACGGGGAGACCGACGACGTCACCTCCATCTCCTCCGCCATCGACGACCGCCTCCCACTCGAGGGCCCTCTGTACAGATGCAGCTACACGGCCCCGACCGCAAGCCGTGGAGGGAGACTGACGGTCACGGGCCAACACGCGGTCCTCGACGGCGACAGCATCCTGGCGTTCTGTCGGCAGTTCGTCGCGGCAACGGCGTCGCGCCTCCCATCGGGGACCTTGGCCATGCCGGACCCCATCGAGGTTGCGTTGGGACCCGGCGTCGTGACCGCACCCAAGGCCCCTGTTCCGTTGATGGCCCCGGTTGCGGACAGGGTCGCGGCGACGGAGCGCTCCACCGGTGTCGCCGCCTGGGAGCTCGATGAGGCGAGGACGGCAATGCTGCACGACCGCAGTCATGAGGAGAGGACGACGGTGGGCGCGGTCCTCGCGACGGCGCTGGCCCGGGCGGCGAGGACGCGGCTCGGCGCCGAGCACCCCACGGTCAGCGTCCCGGAGGATCTGCGTCACCGGACGACACCACCGCGTTCGGACGAGGTGATCGGCCTGTCGATCGCAACCCCGACCTTCCAGCCGTCCGACGGCGGGATCTGGCCCGCAGCCCGGGCCCTCCACGATGACCTGACGGCCGCGCCGGTCCCACGCAGTGGGGCCGTCCCGGTGGCCGACGTGATCGCCGGGATCCGACAGACTGCTGACGCGTCCATCGCCGGGGTCTCCACCGTGGCGATGAGCAATCTCGGTGTGGCCGACTTCTCGGTCGCGGGCGGACCGGTGGAGGTCACGTCGTTCCGGCTCCTCACCTGCATGCGCTGGGGGGCCTGCGCCCTCCTGCTCGAAGCGTCGACGGTGAACGGTCGGATGATGGGAAGCTTCGGATGGTGTCGTCCCCTCGTCGGCGACGCGACGGCAAGGGCCATGATCGACGAGGTGGAAGCCACGATCGAGGAGGCCATGTCATGAGGTTCGAGGATCGGGTCACGCTCGTCACCGGCGCCCGCACCGGCGTGGGTGCGGCCACCGCAGCCCGTCTGGTGGCCGAGGGCGGCGCGGTCACGCTCGTCGGCCACGACCACCCTGACCTCCACGCGGCAGCGAGCCGACTCTCCGCCCAGGGTCCCGGGCAAGCCATGGCCGCGCCGGCGGACGTGGCCCGCGAGGGGGAGGTCGACGCAGCCATCGAGGCCACCGTGGCGGCCTTCGGCCGACTCGACGGGGTTGTCACGTCGGCCGCGGTGTTCGAAGCGGCCGACGCTGTACCCGTGGAGGAACTCCAGTTCGCCGAATGGCTGCACGTCATCGAGGTCAACCTCGGCGGCACGTATCTGACGGTCAAGCACGCCCTTCCCCACATGGAGGCCGACGGTGGGTCCATTGTGTTGCTCGCCTCCATCGCCGCCCTCACGGGGGTGGGTGGGCATGCCGCCTACACGATGAGCAAGGGGGGCATCGTGGCGCTGACACGCCTGATCGCGGCGGAGTACGCGCCGCAGGTGCGGGCCAACTGCATCTGCCCCGGCGGAATCGACACCCCGATGACCCGCGCCCTGCGACCGGACGCGAAAGGCCCGATGCCTTCCGACAGTCCCCTGCAGCGAGTGGCCGAGGCGGAGGAGATCGCCTCGACCGTGGCCTTCGCCCTCTCCGACGACGCCTCCTACATGACAGGGGCCACGCTCGTGGTGGACGGCGGCTCGACCATCCACTGATGCTCGACCTTCGGGGTCTGCCGCCCGGACGGACGGCTGAGCGGGCGATAGCGGGTTCCTCCAGCGCGCCGACGCAGCGCAGGTAGCGGTGACGGGCTCCGGCAGCCCCTGCATGTCGTGGCGCGTGCAGTGGGCTGCGGGTGGGCTGTCACGTCGCTCGCCGGCGGGTCCCCAAAGGTTTGGCCGGGCAGCATCGACCCGGGACCGGACCCGCCACCCCCCTCGGGACCAGGGGACTGGTGCAGGAGGTTCATGCCGCCGCCTCGGCCTGCGACTCGAGGTACACCCGGCGGGCTCGTGCGTTCATGCCACCCCTGTACGCCCAGTGGGTACAGCGTGTCGAATGCGTCGGTGAGGCAGTCGATGCGAACGCGGCAGCGGTCACCGGCCGGCCGTGCCTGCAGTTCGCGGTCGGTGTAGGGGTGGACCCGCGGCTTTGCTCGCGATGACCTGCTGGTCGATGATTCGGTTGTGCAGGACGGCGAGGTCGCGGTCTTCTCGGCATGCAACGTGGAGCCACCAGCCGGGGCGGGACCGTTCGCTGGCCGACCCCCTATCGGTAGACCTGCGGGCGCATCCTGATGTCGAGCACCATGAGTTCTAGGACAGCGACGCTGCCGACGAGTTTCCTTGATATAGAGCGGTTTGTGGGCCGGGTGGGGATCGAACCCACGACCGAGCGATTATGAGTCGCCTGCTCTGACCACTGAGCTACCGGCCCAGCGGGCAGCGTATGCGCGCTGGAGGCGCTGGTAGGCACCCGGACGGATCAAGGCCTGTAGGCCGTCACCGAGGTGTCGGCACCGTCCCATGAGTAGGAGTCGTGGGTCATGCCGGTCAGTTCGAACTTGATCCTGGTCACCTTCTTGCCGCCCTTGCGTCGCTGCAGTGACGACTCGACCTCGACGGACCCGTCGGATGCCGTCGTCAGGACCACGGTCTCCTCGGTCCAGGACACGCGACCCTTGCCGTCCACCCGCTTATACCTGATCGCCACTTCGACCTCGGCGCCGGCAACCGGCTGATCCGCAGCGTCGGCGAGGGTGAGCGTCGTCGAGGCTGCCCAGAACCGACCCCACCAGAACGTGACTGCGGAGGGAGTCGACATGGCCGCCGTTGCCTCTGCCGCCGGCGGAGCAGTCGTCGTGGTGGTCGAAGTCGTGGTCGTGGTTGTGCTCGTCGTCGTGGAGGTGGCGGTGGTCGGCGCCGTTGTCGTCGTGGAAGACGTCGGCGTCGATGTTGTTGTGGTCGAGGTCGAGGTCGAGGCGGAGGAGGTGGTGGTCGGGGCTGCTGTGGTGGTGGGGGCCTTCGGGCCTACGAGGCCGGCCGAGGTTTCCTGCATGATCCCGGAGACCATGTCGGTGGTGTATTCGGTCGCGGAAACGGTGGGCAGCGCTACCAGCGAAATGAGCAGCGCGTACTCCACCGCCGCGATGCCGCGGTCGCTCCGACGGACCCGCCGCTCGCGCAAGCCCTTCAGCTTCTCGATTCCCCGTTTCGTCATTGCACTCATGTCAACTGCCCAGTATCTGTCGAGCTCCCCGAGACAATTGTCGGCTGTCGCGGGGCGCGCTTCATGGGCCGATATGCCCTCAAATCCCGGGACTCCGGACACCTCGCGGTAGGCCTTTTGGCCCGTCGCCGCCTGTTTGCACCGTTCCCCCAAACGCAAAGGACCCCGGATCGCTCCGAGGTCCGAATCGCGCACTTCTCAGCTCCGGGGGTGGGGCTCGAACCCACGACCTGCGGATTAACAGTCCGACGCTCTGCCAGCTGAGCTACCCCGGAAGGCACGTGTCGGGCGGCGCTGGCCGGTCCCGACGGCTCACCGAATGTAGCAGCGGCCCAACGCCGTTCACGAAACCGTTGCGGGCATCCCGACGGTCGCGAAACGGCGGGCGGAACCGGCGCTGCGAGCCGACAATCAGTCCGTCGCGGCGGGAATTCTCACGACCAGACGCGCGCCGCCAAGCGACGGAGATTCCTCCATGGACACGGTCCCCGAATGGCGTGCCGCCACAGCCGCGACCAGCGGTAGCCCCAACCCCGACCCGCCCGTACTGCGGTCCCTCGCCTCTCCAACCCGCACGAATCGCGAGAACACCCGCTCGCGGTCCTCGGGCAGCACACCGGGCCCGTCGTCTTCCACGACCAGGCTGGCCTGGCCGTCGCCGGTCGGCCCCACAGTCACAACCACCCGAGCAGATGCGTAGCGGCAGGCGTTCTCCAGCAGGTTGCGGGCAACCTCGTCGATGAGCCCGGGCACACAGGTCACCGCCACCGATTCGAGCTCGACCACGACCGGCACGGTGCAGTCACCGGTACTACCGAAGCGCTGCACCGACTCCCCCACCAACTCGGCTAGGTCGCGGCGCTCCTCGGTACCGACCCTTCGCTGCTCATCCAGTCGGGCCAGGTCGAGCAGGTCGGCTATCAACGCTTCCATCCGGTCAGCCTCAGCCACCACGTCACCGGCGGCCCGGCCCCACGATCCGTCGGGGTCTTCCACCTGGGCGATCTCCGCAGCCGCCCGGATGGTCGACAGCGGACTGCGCAGCTCGTGTGATGCATCGGCCACGAACCGCTGCTGGCGCTCTGCACCCGACTCGATGCGTTCGAGCATCTGGTTCATCGTGCCCGCCAACTCGGCGATCTCGTCATCGGAGCCCGGCACCGGAACGCGCTGGTCGAGCGACGCCGATCCGATACCGCGCACCCGAGACGAAATGGCGTGTACGGGCGCCAGGGTGCGCCCCACGAGGAGCCAGGTCGCGGCACCGAGCAAGACCACAACGGTCGGCACGATCACGATCAGGGCGTTTCGAACGGCCCGCACGTTGGCCCGGGCCTCCGCTACGGTCTCCTCGCCCAGCGAGCCGAGCGTGTCGGCCCCCTCGGCCAGTTCCAGCTCCCCCTGCTGGACTGCCTCGATCAAGCCCCTGGGGTCAACCGGCGCGAGTGCTGGTTCGCTGCCATCCGCTATCGGGTCATACACGTCGATCACGTCGCCGACCTCGGCATCGAGAAGTACTTCGGCAATCACCTGTTCTAGGTCGGGGTCGAACAGGACCCCCTGCACGAGGGTCCCATCGGTGCCGAACACGCCCTCCAACTCGAGGCCCGATTCGGTCTGCACCTCCACGAACACACTGTCCTCGAAGGTGTCCCCCAGCTGTTCGGCGGCGATGCCCACCGCCGCATCGACGGTCTCGCGCGTGGAGTCCACCAGCTCCCGCTCGACCAGGGCGAGCAACGCCACCGACGCCACCACGAGCACTACGGCGTTGACGGTGGTGGCGAGCACCGTGATCCGCACACGCACCGAACCCCACCAGCGGGACCGCCCCTCCGGCCTGCGGTCGGTCACCCCCGCGCTCACGTCGCCGCCGCCCTATAGCCCACTCCTCGCTGGGTGTGGATCGTGCGCACGCCGAATGGCTCGTCGCACTTGCGGCGCAGGTAGCTGACATACACCTCGACGGTGTTGGGGTCGTGCTCGGCGTCCATGCCCCACACCCGCTCGAGAATCTCCTGCTTGCCGACCGGGTCGCCCCCTGCGCGCAGCAACACCTCGAGCACCGCGAACTCCCTCGGGGTCAACTCGATCGCCTCACCGTCGCGGCTCACCGTGCGGCTCGCCGGGTCGAGTCGCAACGAGCCCGCCTCGAGCATCGTGGGACGCGGCTGGGCCCCGCGCCGAGCTAGGGCCCGCAGGCGCGCCAGCAACACCACGAACGAGAATGGCTTGGACAGGAAGTCGTCGGCACCCGTGTCGAGTGCCTCGGCCTCGTCCCACTCGCCGTCCTTGGCGGTGAGCATCAGGATCGGTGTCCAGTTCTCGTCCTCACGGATCTGGCGGCACACCTGGTAGCCGTTCAGTCCCGGCAACATGATGTCGAGAACGATCGCGTCATAGGTGCC
Source organism: Actinomycetes bacterium (assembly GCA_024222295.1). Taxonomy (NCBI): domain Bacteria; kingdom Bacillati; phylum Actinomycetota; class Actinomycetes; species Actinomycetes bacterium. Next base: position 27,234 of record JAAEPF010000051.1, on the reverse strand, counting down.
CTCTCGGGCACGCCACAGCCCGGTGTCGCCGGCGTGCTCGACGTCGACCGACACACCCTGGCCCTCGAGGCCTTCCTTGACCACCTTGGCCAGGCGCACCTCGTCCTCGATCAGCAGAACTCTCACAACCCAAGTGTCGCAGCGAAAGCTTGGAAAACCCTGAGAACCGCGGCAGCTCTCAGCGTCTCCTCAGCCTCGATCCGTCACCGTCGAAGGCGTCCGATCACGAATCGACACAGGAGGAGACATGGATACCAACCACGATCCATCAACACACGGCGATGACGCCCCCGCTACGACACGGGTCCGCGGCCACCGCAAGCTGTTCGGTGCCATTGGCATCGCAGCGGTCCTGGCCCTCGGCGGGTCCGCCGCGGCAATCGGCGTCGGAGCCCAGGAAGGGACCCCACAGGACGAACCTGCCGGGGCACCCGCTGCCGAGGGCGAGACGGCCCCCCAGCCCGCTGACGGGGTGGTGGGCGACGACGAGTACGAGGCGCTCGAGCAACAGTTCGAGCAATGCCTCGAGGACGCGGGAGTCGACCTCGACGCAGCATTCGAGATCGAGGAGTCCGGCACCGACGACGAGATCGAGGCCGTCTGGGAGATGATCGACCCGGCCCTCGAGGAATGCGAGAGCGTATTCGACGGTGTGATGCACGAAGACGACGTGGCCTGGGAGCAGTGCCTGGCCGACTCGGGCATCTCACTCGACGAACTCGAAAGGGCCGAGGAAGAAGCTGTGGCCGGTGGCGCCACCGAAGAGGACCTCGACGCTGTATGGGAGCAGCTCGAGCCGAAGTTCATCGAGTGCGACATCGCCGTGTTCGGCGAGGAACTCGAGGACTTCGAGGGCTGTCTCGAAGAGGGCGTCGAGTACGACGACCTCTACGAAGACGAGACGGGCGAGCCAACCGAGGAGGAACCGGCCGGCGAGTCAGATTCCTGAGCCGATACTGTCGACAACGGTCCCCGGTCGCATGGTCCAGGCCATGCGCCGGGGCTCGGCCGCGTGCGGGCCACGAGAGGCCGGTCGCCGGGTGATCGGACCCCGGCCTCAGTCGGAGTTGAGGTAGTCCTCGAGCTTCTGGCGCCGGTGTGGATGGCGCAGCTTCGCGAGGGTCTTGGACTCGATCTGGCGGATCCGCTCGCGGGTCACACCGAAGCGCTGGCCCACCTCTTCGAGTGTGTGCTGCTGGTCGCCGTCGAGTCCGAAGCGCATGCGCACCACTTCCTGCTCGCGGGGAGACAACTCGCTGAGTGCATCGGTGATCTGCTCCGACAACGACCTCGCGGTCGCCACATCGGCAGGCATGGCCGCATGCTGGTCCTCGATGAAGTCGCCGAGGAAACTGTCGTCCTCCTCACCGACCGGCGAGTCGAGCGACAGCGGGTCCTGGGAGATCCGCATGATCTCGCGCACCTTCGGCACCGGCAGGTCGGCCTTGTCGGCCAGCTCCTCGATCGTGGGGTCACGCTCGAGCTCCTGGGCCATCTGGCGCTGCAGGCGGTGCACCTTGTTCATCGACTCGACCATGTGCACCGGGATCCGGATCGTGCGGGCCTGGTCGGCGATGGCACGGGTTATCGCCTGGCGAATCCACCAGGTCGCGTAGGTCGAGAACTTGAAGCCCTTGGTGTAGTCGAACTTCTCGACTGCACGCATCAGTCCGAGGTTGCCCTCCTGCACCAGGTCCAGCATCGGGAGTCCACGGCCCAGGTAGCGCTTGGCGATCGACACGACGAGTCGGAGGTTGGCCTGGGTCAGGTCACGTTTGGCCCGCTCGCCATCGCGGGCCTGGCGGCGCAGAGCTGCCCTGGCGGCGGCATCCAGCTTCTCGATGTCACCCGACGCATTGAGGTCGGCCAGCCGCTCCTCGGCTTGCACACCGGACTCGATCCGCTGCGCCAACGACACCTCTTCTTCGGCGGTGAGCAGCGACACGCGGCCGATCTCGCGCAGGTACATCTTCACCGGATCGGCTGTGCCACCGGCACCCGTCGGCGCCGGGGCGGTCTTGCGGCCCTGACTCAGCCGCTCGACGCGCCTTGCCGCCGCGGCCTGCGAAGGAGACTCCTGCTCGGCTGCGTCATCGTGGTCATCGTCGGCATCGAGGTCTTCGGCCGGATCCACCTCGGTCTGCACGGTGATGCTCCTCTTGGACCAGAAGTCACGGGTGGCGTCGACGACCTCGTCGGTCATCTCGCGGCGAAGCGCGCTGAGCGCGTCGTCGAGCAACAGCTGGTTGGAGTTGGTGGCTGCGCGCGCCTGCAGGGCCTGCACCTCTGCTTCCGGCACGTCATCCCACATCGTCAAAGAACCGACTCCTGCTCTGGTTGGGCGCCGACGTCACGAGGATGTCTCGCTTGGTCCGGCCCATTCGCCCCCAGTGTCGTCACCGGCCTGATCGGCCGGCCCCGACCGCCGGAGCTTCAGCCAATCTAGCAACTCGGCGACCGTTTCCGACTCGGCTCTCGGACGCCTCAGGTCGTCGATCGTGACCTTCAGGTAGCCGATCGCGTCCGCATACGCGAGGGGATCCTCGGCCCCCCTCGCCTCCATCTCCAGCTCGACCAGCTCCACACGGGCGGCTTCGGTCGCGAGGCGGGCCATCACGTCGGTGGTCTCGACCGCCAGGTCCTCCACCGACAGGCGCGACAGCTCCTCGGCCACCTCTGGCGACGCACTCGCCATGGCTTCGGCAACCGTCGGAGCCGCCTCGATCGCCTCCCATGCGGCACGGGCCGTGGGATCGGAGAACAGCGCCGCGTCGAGCAGGGGCAAGGCCACCTCGCGTTTGTGGACTGCCAGGCGGATCGCCTCGCGTTCGGCTCCCTGGGGCATCGGGTCCAGCCCAACTGCGCCGCTCGGAGCATCCATGTCGCTGTGGGGCGGGGGCTCATCACGCGGTGAAGGCCGACGCTGGGGCTGTTCCCTGGGGCGTCGTCGCACCTCGCCGAGCCGCTCGCGCAGCCTTGCCACCTCGATCCTCGTGGCGTCGGACAGGTCCATCAGGTACTGGTCGACCACCAGTGAGTCCGGATGCTCGACGATGACACCGAGCGCGTCGTCGGCGCCCCGTGCACGCCCCTCGGCCGACTCGAGGTCGGCTGCCGCCAGCGCCCGCTGCACCCGGAACTCCAGGAACGGACGGGCACCTTCCACAGCCGCGGCAAGGGCAGCCGGATCCTCGCGCGCAAGCTCGTCGGGGTCGGTGCCGCCCGGCATGTCGACGACCCAGAAGCCCACGTCGTGGGTCTTCTCCCACTCGTACACACGCTCTGCGGCGGACTGTCCGGCCTCGTCGGCGTCGTAGGCCAGCACGATCCGGCGTGTGAAGCGCGACAGCAGCTGCACGTGCTCCTCGGTGAGCGCCGTGCCGCAGGTCGCCACGGCACGCTCGATCCCCGCCCGGGCGAAACCGATCACGTCGGTGTAGCCCTCGCATATGACGACTTCGTTTGCAGACACCACGTCGCCCTTGGCCCAGTTGAGCCCGTAGAGGGCACGCGACTTGTGGTACAGCACGTTGTCACGCGAGTTCTGGTACTTCGGGCCGTCGGTATCGGGCAGCTTGCGACCGCCGAAGCCGATCGGGCGGCCCTGCTCGTCGTAGATGGGAAACAGCACCCTGGCCCGGAAGAAGTCCTGCAACCGGTTGCGGCGGTTGAGCATCCCCAGCCCTGTCGCTTCCAGATCCGACTGCGACAGCTTCAGCGAACGGGTCAACTGGTCCCACCCGTCGGGTGCCCACCCGACCTGGTAGCGACCGACCTCGTCGGCTGTGAACCCGCGGTGGCGCAGGTATGCCCGCGCCTGGGCGGCATCGGATCCCGTGCGGAGCCGCTCGTGGTACCACTCGACCGCCCGCTCCATGACCTCGTAGAGCCGCGTCTTGCGCTTGCGTTCCTCTCCGCCGCCCCGCTCGGTGTATCGCAGCGGGATGTTGGCGCGCCCCGCGAGGCTCTCCACCGCATCCACGAAGTCGAGGTGCTCGATCGCGCGCAGGAACGTGATCGCATCACCGGACGCCTTGCAGCCGAAGCAGTGGTAGAGACCCTCGGTGGCATTGACCGAGAACGAGGGCGACTTCTCGGCGTGGAAAGGGCACAGGCCCACCCAACGCTGGCCCACGCGTCGAAGCTGGGTGTACTCCCCCACCAGTGCGGCCATGTCGGTGGACTGGCGCACGCGGGCGACGTCTTCGTCGACGATGCCCATCGAGCCCCTTTCTGCGCAGCCGGCCCTTCGGCCCCTTGGTCGCCTCGGCGAGTGCTGCCGGCCGGGCTGGCCGGCAACCAGATTGTGGAACCGGAGTATTGCAGTCCGGGCGGATGCCGCGAGCCGCGGTTTGCGCCCTCGGCCGCTTCCGTGGGCCGGCGGGCGACCGCGGTCAGGCCAACCGCTCGCTCAGGTAGTCGACTACGCCCGCGATCGGCACCCGGTCCTGCTCCATGGAGTCGCGCTCGCGCACCGTGACAGCCTGGTCCTCGAGCGTGTCGAAGTCGTAGGTCACACAGAACGGCGTGCCCAGCTCGTCCTGGCGGCGGTAGCGGCGCCCGATCGACTGGGTCTCGTCGTAGTCACACATGAAGTGCTTGCGCAGCTCCGTGGCCAGCTCCGAGGCAGGTCCGCCGAGCTCGGGCTTCTTGGACAGCGGCAGTACGGCCACCTTGTAGGGCGCGATGCTCGGATGGAAGCGCAGAACGACACGCTTCTCGCCGCGCACCTCCTCCTCGTCGTACGCCGCCATCAGGAATGCCATCGCCGTGCGGGTGGCCCCCGCAGCAGGCTCGATCACATGGGGCACCCACCGGTCACCGGAAGCCTGGTCGAACCACTCAAGGCGCTCACCGGAGTGCTCAGCGTGCTGGCTCAGGTCGTAGTCGCCACGGTTGGCGATGCCCTCGAGCTCGTCCCATCCCCAGGGGAACAGGTACTCCACATCAGAGGTGCCTGACGAGTAGTGCGACAACTCGTCGTCGTCGTGGGCCCGCAGGCGCAGCCGATCAGCCGGCATCCCATGGTCGAGGTACCACTGGAAGCGGTGCTCGCACCAGTACTCGTACCAATGTGCCGACTCGTCGGGATGGCAGAAGAACTCCATCTCCATCTGCTCGAACTCACGGGTGCGGAACACGAACTGCCCGGGCGTGATCTCGTTGCGGAAAGACTTGCCGATCTGCGCGATCCCGAACGGCGGACGCACCCGTGTGGTGTCGATCACGTTCTTGAAGTTGATGAACATGCCCTGGGCCGTCTCGGGGCGCAGGAACGCAGTTGCCGACGCGTCCTGCACCGGACCGGCCTGGGTCTCGAACATCAGGTTGAACTGTCGCGGCTCGGTGAACGTGCCCCGCTTCCCGCAACTCGGGCACTGCTCGGGGTCATCCAGCTTGTCGAGGCGGAACCGGTTCTTGCAGTTGGTGCAGTCCACCAGCGGGTCCGTGAAGTTGGCGAGGTGGCCGGAGGCCTCCCATACCTGTGGCGGCGACAGGATGGACGCGTCGAGGCCGACGATGTCGCCCCGCTCCTGCACAATCGACTGCCACCAGGCATCCTTGACGTTTCGCAGCAGCAGTACTCCGAGTGGCCCGTAGTCGTAGGTGGAGCGGAATCCGCCGTAGATCTCCGCGGACGGGTAGACGAACCCGCGCCGCTTGGTCAGGTTGACGATCTTGTCGAACAGCTCGGGGTTGGCCTCGGCAGACATGGCCGCTCAGGCTACCGGCACCGGATGGAATGCCAGAAACGACAAAGCTGTGCAACCGACCACGATGTCCCAGGACATCTCTGCATTGTCGCTAGCGTCTGGACCCAGCCGATGACCCGGAGATAGCCGTGACCGACCCGAACCTGATCCCGAATACAGGCCCGCGACTGGCCGAACCCTGGAAACGCATCGTCGCCCTGCTGCTGGATGGACTCGGGCTCGGACTGGTGGTCGGGCTGCCGGTGGCCCTCATGGTCGACAGCAGCACGATGAGCCTCAACTCGAGCCGCGCATCAGCGGACTTCGGCTCCTCGCTTCTGGGAGCACTGATCACCAGCGTCGTCTACTTCCTCTACTACGCCCTGATGATCGGCAACTTCGGAAAGACAGTGGCCGGCATGATCCTCGGCATCCAGGTGATCGGCACAGACGGCTCACCGGCCACCATCGAACAGGGATTCAGGCGCTCTGCGTGGACCCTTCTGGGCATTGTCCCGGTAGCCGGAGGCCTGGCGCAGATCGGACTCGTGATCTGGGGTCTGGTGAACCTGTTCAACGACCCGTTGCGCCAGACGCCATGGGACAAGTTCGGCGCAACGATGGTTGTCGACGGCTGATACACGCCCCGCGGTGGCACCACCGTCCGGCCGATCGTGTTCAGAACCATGGCGATGTCCGCCACTGGCGCCGCGCCGACCGTTAGCGTCGGGAACGAGCACCGACCGGTTAGCAGCGACCGGCCTCGACAGCTGACCGCACCCCCCAATCGCCAACATCGGTTTCCAACACCCGGAGGACCCGACATGAGTGACCCGAACCAGCCGCCGCCGCCAGGGGGTGGCGCTCCCCCGCCAGCACCCCCACCAGGAGGCGGAGCTCCCCCGCCAGCACCCCCACCAGGAGGCGGAGCTCCCCCGCCGGCACCCCCGCCAGGTGGCGGCGCTCCCCCGCCAGGTGGTGGCGCTCCCCCGCCAGGAGGCATGCCACCTCCGGCGCAGCCCTACCAGCCCGGTGGCGGCGGCCAGCGACTCGAGGTCGGCGCTGCCGTGTCCTACGGCTGGAACAAGTTCAGCGAGAACGCCGGCCAGTTCATCCTTCTGGTACTCGGAGTCTTCGTCGCCCTGATCGCTGTCAGTGTCATCAGCCAGTTGGTGATCATCCCGACGATCGGGGGTGACGACAACAGCGTCGGCATCATGTTCTGGCTTGCGTTCGCCGTGACGTTCTTCCTCCAGTTCGTCGTGGGCTTCGCAGTCCAGGCCGGTGTCTACCGTGCCGGGCTGGGTGTGACCCAGGGACGGGCGCCGTCGTTCTCCATGTTCACCGACGGCACCAACTTCGGGGCCTACATCCTCACCGTCATCGTGGTGGGGCTCGGAGCCATGGTCGGCTACCTCCTCTGCATCATTCCCGGGATCATCTGGCTCTTCTTCACGGTGTTCGCCCCGCTGCGAGCGCTCGACAGGGGGGAGGGTCCGGGCGACGCGATCAAGGGCTCGATCGACATGGTGCGCGACAACATCGGCCAGGTGTTGCTGATCATCATCGTGAGCTACCTGATCTACATCGCAGGTGCCCTGCTCTGCGGCATCGGCCTGCTGGTCTCCATCCCGGTGGCGCTCGTCGCCATCTGCTGGACCTACCGGGTCATCAACGGCGAACCGGTCGCTCCTTAGCGACCGCAATCCTGCACAAGCTGTACCGACGGGGGCCTCCGGGCCCCCGTCACCCGTTTTGTCAGCTCTCGTGGATCACCCGGATTGCGCGGAGACGCCGCTCGATGTGCGTCTCGAGCAGTGCCGAAGCCAGGGTCTCCACATCGTGCACTGCCGCGCCCTCGGGCAGGTCCAGCACTGCGTTGAGTCCACCACCGAGAACGGCACGAACCACGGCGAGGGTCTCGTCCGAGATCACCCGACCACCACCGCAGGCCGAGCAACGAAGCCCGGCGGCCTCCGGTGCGCAGAACAGCCGGTCAGACGGCTCTCCGCACACCACACAGCGGTCCGGGTCGGGCGCCACGCCCTCCGCGTCGAGCAGCTTCAGATAGAACGCCGCCACAACTGCAGGCGGATTCGACTCCTCGATCACGCCGAGTCCGCCCACGAGCATGTCGTGCAGGCGGTGGCTGGGCTCGCGTTCCTGCGCAAGCTGGTCTATGGCCTCCAGCAACGCTGCCGCATGGCCCATGCGCGACAGGTCCGAGCGGGTGCGTGGGTGCGCCTCTGCTGTTTCTGCCTGAGCCACTCCGTCCAGATCCCCGCGGCCCTCGTAGAGCTGCACATTGATCACCGAACCAGGCTCCAGGCGCGATCCGAACTTGGATCCCGTGCGCCTCACACCCTTGGCGACCGCACGCACCTTCCCGGTGCTGCGACCCAGCAGCACCACAACGCGGTCGGCCTCGCCGAACTTGTAGGTTCGCAGCACCACGGCGGTGTCCCGGTACAGCGCCATGGCCCGACTTCAGCCCGACTTGATGCCGCCGAAGCGGCGGTCGCGGTTCTGGTACTCGGCGATGGCGTCGTAGAGGTGCTCGCGGCGGAAATCGGGCCACAGCACTTCGGTGAACACCAGCTCCGAATACGCGATCTGCCACAGCAGATAGTTGGAGATCCGGTACTCACCCGACGTGCGGATCATCAACTCCGGATCGGGCATCTTGGGGTCATAGAGATGCTCGCGGATCTTCTTCTCGGTCACCTTGCCCGGCTTCACACCCTCTGCGACGAGCGCGTTGACAGCATCGACCAGTTCGGCGCGGCCGCCGTAGTTGAACGCCATGGAGAGGGTCATGCGCTTGTTGCGCTTCGTCATCTCCTCGGTTTCGGTGATGTGGCGAAGCACGCGCTTCGGAACCCGCCAGTCACGACGGCCTATGAACTGCACCTTGACTCCCTCTTCGTGCAGTTCGTCGCGGTGCTCCATGAGCAGGCGCTCGTTGAAGCCCATCAGGTAGCGCACCTCGTCAGCCGGGCGCTTCCAGTTCTCCGTGGAGAACGCGTACACCGTCATCCACTTGATGCCGGCGTGCATCGCTCCCCACAGCGTGTCGAACAGCGCCTCTTCGCCTGCTGCGTGACCATCGGTGCGGGGCAGGCCCCTGCGCTGGGCCCAGCGGCCGTTGCCGTCCATCACCAGTGCGACGTGGTTTGGGATCCGCTCGGGGTCGAGCTCATCGAGGTTCACCGAAGCACCGTACCCGACCGCTCGCGACACCCCCGCGCCGCCCCATCAGGGCCCCATGGCCCGCCACTGGCCCTCCCCCTGCCCGCCACACCGGAGCCAGCCGTGTGCAGGATGCCTCATCCTTGTTTCCCGAGGAGTCTCGCGTCGGTACGACGCTCAGCTACTCAGGAACAGAGGCTGAGCGGCAGAGCACACTCGGCTAGTTGGGCTGACTAGTCGGGCTGACTGGCCCGGCGGAACGGGCTTGGGTCGGGGGCGGGCTGGGAGCCAGGCCGACGAGTGGCGCCGCGGGTCAGTAACCGAGGCGGTCCAGGGAGCGGGGGCTGCGCTGCCAGTCCTTGTCAACCTTCACCTGCAGCTCCACATAGGCACCCTCGGGCAGCTGCTTGCGCACCCGGGTGCCCACCTCCTTGAGCACCGCGCCCTTCTTGCCGATCACCATGCCCTTCTGGGACTCGCGCTCCACGAGGATCTCCACCCGTATTAGTGGCCATTCCCACTCCGTCACCCGGGTGGCTATCGAATGTGGAAGCTCCTGACGCGTCACCGCCAACAGCTGCTCCCGCACCAGCTCGGCCACATGGAACTCGTCTGTCGTGTCGCTGACCGAGCCAGACTCGTACCAGCGTGGACCCTCGGGGAGCCGTGATACGAGGTATTCCACCAAGGCATCGACACCATCGCCGGTCCGCGCCGAGATCGGGAAGTACTCACTGAACTCGGTACCCGATGCAATGGTCAGCTGCTGTGCGATGCGGTCACGGCCTGCGCGGTCGCACTTGTTGAGCACGAGCACCGCATCGGGGCCGACCCGCTCGGCGAGGAACTGGTCACCCTTTCCGAGTCCTTTCACCGCGTCGACCAACAGGCAGACCACGTCGACACCGCCGGCGGCATCACCGGCCGTCTGGTTGAGGCGCTCACCCATCAATGTGCGGGGCTTGTGGATTCCGGGGGTGTCGATGAACACCACCTGGGAGTCGTCGCGATCGAGGATCCCGCGGATCTGGTTGCGGGTGGTCTGGGGCTTGTTGGACGTGATCGAGACCTTCTCGCCGAGGATCTGGTTGAGCAAGGTGGACTTGCCCACATTGGGGCGCCCCACCAGAGCCACGAAACCCGACCTGAAACCTTCGGGCGTCTCGTCCTGTGACTGGGTGAGGCCAGCCTCGGCCATCATCACTTCGAGCCGGTCCCCGGCGCCCTCAGGCAGCTCCGCCACAGCGGATTGCCCGTCGGCCGATTCAGGGTCGACTGGCTCTTCGTCTGCTGGCTCTCGGTCAGCTGATCCGGGGCGAACTGTTTGTTGGTCGAGTGGCTCGTCGCTCACGACACGGCTCCGATCACGAGGCCTGCTGTCGGGGCAGGTACATCCGTACCCGTCGGATCCGCCGGCCGTCCACGCGCTGCACCACCACGCGCACGCCGTCGAACTCGACCGCGTCGCCCGGCTCGGGAACCCGTCCGAGCGTGCCGAACACCAGTCCGCCGACCGAGTCCCAACCTTCCTCGGGAAGCTCGAGGTCGAGCTCCTCGTTGAGGTGCCCCACGTTGAGCGAGGCGTTCACCAGCACCTCGTGATCGGACAGGTGCTGTACCGGGTCGGCATCCACGTCGAACTCGTCAGTGATCTCACCCACGAGTTCCTCGAGCAGGTCCTCAAGGGTGACCAGCCCTGCGGTGCCGCCGTACTCGTCGACCACGATCGCGATGTGAACCGAGTCAGCCTGCATCTCCGCCAACAGCTCGGCGACTCGCTTGGTTTCGGGCACGAAGTGGGCGTCGTGGGTCACTTCGGCGACATGGTCTCCACCGCGCCCGGCCCGCTCGGCAGCCACCACTTCCTTCACGTTGATCACGCCGACCACGTCATCGACGCCTTCACCCACCACAGGCAGGCGCGTGAACCCGCGCTTGATCGAGAGATCCACCGCTTCGGTCACCGTGGCGTGGCGCTCTATTGCCACCATGTCCGGACGCGGAATCATCACCTCGCGCACAATCGTGTCTCCGAAGTCGATGATCGACTCGATCAGTTCACGCTCGGATTCCTCGATCACGGCAGCCTCGGCCGCTTCCTCCGCGAGAGCCAGGATCTCCTCCTCGGTGACGAACGGCCCGCGACGCAAGCCCTTGCCGGGGAGGATCACGTTGGCCACGCCGATGAGCGCACGGGCGGGCCAGCGCATGATGACGCCGATCCACTCAACCAGGGGTGCGGTCAACAGGGCCGCCCGGTTGGGGTGCTGGAGTGCCCAGGTCTTGGGTGCGGCCTCAGCGACTGTGAAAAGCACCACGACGTTGAGCAGGATGCCGATCGCCACGCCGAGCGCGCCGAAAAGGCGGCCCGCCAGCAGACCGACGAGGGCCGACTGCACGACCTGCACCACGTTGACAGTGAGGTAGACCGCATTGAGGTCGCGCTCGAGGTTGTCGACGATGCGCTCCAGACGCTCGGCACCCTTGCGACCCTGATCGACCAGTGCTGCTGCGCGGGCTCTGCTCATCCTGGTGATAGCGGTCTCTGCAACAGCCAGCACCGCGGCCACGAGCACGAGCACGATGGTGACTACAAGCAGCCACACGTCGCCGGTGTTCACGACTGAATCCAGGGGTCCAGCGCCGGAGTGACTCCGAAGCGCTCCATGAGTTCCCGCTCGCGATTCCACATGCCGTCACGCTCGCGGGGGTCGCCGTGGTCCCAGCCCGCCAGGTGGAGCGACCCGTGAACCACAAGCAGCCGGCATTCGTCGGCCATGCTTCCCGCATGAGACGGCGCCTGACGTGCCGCAACCGCGGGGCACACCAACACATCACCGACCAACTGGGTGACTTCGTCGCCGTCAGCCGCTGCAGCGGCCGGATCGACGCCATCGATCGAGAAGCTGAGCACGTCGGTCGCGCCTTCTCCGCCGAGGTGGGTTTCGTTGAGCTCGGTGATCTCGGCCTCGTCGACCAGGTGCAGCCCCGCGCTCGCCGACCCAGAGGCTCCCTCGGCTTCCAGCACGGATGCCATCAGGTCGGCCAACTCGCCCGGCGGAGGCACGGCGATAAGGTCATGGGAGGAACGGTCCTCCCACTCGACACTTGGCCGCGTCACGATCCGGACGCTTGCGAGTCGGCCTTCGCATAGGCGTCCACGATGTCCTGCACGATCCGGTGGCGCACCACGTCGCGCGCGCCGAGGTGCACGAAGCCAACCCCATCGATCTCACCGAGGATCCCTTCGAGGCGCTCGATTCCCGAGCGGCCGCCCGGCACGTCGACCTGGGTGGCGTCGCCCGTGACCACCGCCTTCGAGCCGAAGCCGATGCGGGTGAGGAACATCTTCATCTGCTCAGGCGTGGTGTTCTGCGCCTCGTCGAGGATTATGAAGCTGCCATTGAGCGTGCGGCCTCGCATGAAGGCCAGCGGCGCGACCTCGACGGTCCCCCCCTCGAGGTGCTTCTGGGCGTTTTCCGCTCCGACCATGTCATGCAGGGCGTCGTAGAGCGGCCGCAGGTACGGGTCGACCTTGGCCATCATGTCGCCGGGCAGGAATCCGAGCCGCTCGCCCGCCTCGACCGCGGGGCGGGTAAGCACGATCCGCTCGACTTCGCGGGCCTGCAGGGCCCTCACGGCCATCGCCACGGCCAGCCACGACTTGCCGGTGCCGGCGGGGCCGATCCCGAACGTCACGGTGTGGTCTTCGATCGCTTCGAGGTATCGCTTCTGGCCGCTCGTCTTCGGGCGCACGCTCGCACCCCTGGAAGTGCGCATCACCTCGGTGGTGAGCACGGCCGTGGGGCTCTCATCGGCGCGTATCATGTCGATCGTGCGGTCAAGCACGCTGGGAGACAGCGACTGGCCGGCCTCCAGAAGCGACACCAGCTCGCCGAACAATCGGCCGACGGTCGCCGACTCGGCACCGTCGATGGTGACATCGTTTCCGCGCACCGTTATGGAGGTCGACTCGAAGGCCGCCTCAATCACATCAAGTAGTTCGTCGCGGGTGCCGAGGAGATCACCCATCAGGTGATTGCCCGGCACGTGCACACGCACCCGTTCACTCATCGTGAAGATGAGTGTACCGGTGGGTCAGCGGTCAGCTGTAGGCGTATTCGCGCCTTCGCGCAGGTCTGCGGCTGGTTCGGCGGGCGTGGTGATGTCGAGCGTTCCCGGTGCGATCCGGCATCGCTCGATGAATTCATCGACCTCGGTCTCCTTGAGGCGGATGACCCGCCCGAATCGGTACGCGGGCAGCTGTCCATCATCGATGAATCTGTAGAGCGTGCGCGGGGTGACCCCGAGCCTCTCTGCCGCCTTTGCCGTGTTCAACCAATTGATGTCCGCCGAGCTCACGAGGCCGACACTAGCCCGAGCGGTGCCATGTTGCCGTGATCCTGACTAGCGGGTCGGTTGGGGCTCGACGTTCGGCGGAAGCGCAACCCAGTGGTAGCCATGGGTGGAGTTTCTACCACTTTCAGTGACTTTAGACATGGGTAAATACCCCTGCCGCTGAAATCGCCCGCAGCTCGACCGCTGTTCGACTCGACCGCTGTTCGACCCTATGGGCCGCCGGGATTCGTTGTCCGGGCGATCAGCCCATGCGCAGGCCGAGCTCGGTCAGCCTGCGGTCAGCAGCGTCGTATCCGACTCCGAGAATGCAGGCGATCGCCCGCATGTCGTCACGTCGGATGGTCAGCACACGGCCGTTGAAGTCCTGGCGCTGCACCTGGATCATGCGCAGATACCGGGCGAGCATCTCGGACTCGTTGCCGTTGAGGTGCTCGAGGCGGGTGAGATCGATCTTCGCACCGAGTCGGTCGAGCTCTGCTGCGGTCTCCGCTTCCTGTTCCAGGGTGGGCAGCAGCTGGTCGACGGGCACCTTGTAGAAGATCGCCAGCCTCTGGAGCCTCGGCACCGAGATGGCTCGCTCACCGCGTTCGTAGGCGCCCAACACGGATGCCTTGAATTCCTGGTCGGAGGACGCTTCGACCTCCTGCAGGGACAGGTGCTTCTGGCGGCGAATACGCCGCAACCGCTCTCCAACTGCCTTGCCGTAACCGTCCTGGATCTCTTCGTCCAGCGAGTCGTCTGCCATCTCCACGCCTTTCCAACCCCACCACTCTGCGTGGCTCTATCCCAGTTTGGACGGAGCCGCTGAGCGGCGTCAAACACTCAGGGTGGGAATCATGACAGAACTGTCAGTCACAGACCAAGCCTGAGAGCGGTCAGTCGGGCCGCTGTTGCGACCGCCGCGGTTTCGGTGCGCAGCACGTTGTCCGACAGCCCGATCAGATCCCGCCCCTCACGCTCGCCGTCAGTCCAACCACCCTCCGGGCCGACCAGGACGGTCGTGTCAGCAACTGTCAGCGCCCGGCCACCGGCGTCCGCGAGCACACCTGCGACCTGCGTGAAGTCCGCAGTAACCACTTCTGGCAACCAGAGCCGCCGCGACTGACGGCACGCCTCGAGTGCGGTACGCCCCAGCTTCGCCACCTGCTTCGCGGCCCGGTCCCCCGACCACTTGACAACCGAGCGCTGGGTGCGCAGCAGCACGATCCGGTCGACTCCGAGTTCCGTCAGCTTCTGCACGGCCCACTCCGGACGATCGCGCTTCGGAGGGGCGAAGCCGACCGTTAGCTGTGGATCGAGCCTCGCCTCCGCATACGCATCTGACATCGGCTCGAGGGCACCGCCGACCAGCCGGCACATTCTCCAGCCGCCGGCGCCGTCGGCTGCGCAGATCTCGTCGCCGTCGGCGAGGCGCAGCACACGCCCGAGGTGGTGCGCGTCATCGTCATCCAACTCCGGGGCGTGCAGGTCCTCCACGAAGACCTGCGCAGCGGACTGCCGCCACGAATGCGAGTGTGCCGCGGGTGAACCGTCGGCGCCCACGTCTCTCAGGAGAACGCGGACTTGATCCGCGACATCAGGCCGTCGGACGGTGGTGCGACATCGTCGCCGCGGTGCTCCGCCAGCTCGCGCAGCAGCCTCTCGGATTCCTCGTCGAGCTTGGCCGGGATCTCCACCTCGGCCACGACCACCAGGTCGCCCCGGCCGCGCCCGTTGAGTCGGGGCACACCCTTGCCCCTCGCACGGAACAGCCGACCGGTCTGCGTGCCGGCCGGGATCTCCATGTGCTCGGGCCCGTCGGGCGTATCGATCGTGATAGCCGCACCGAGAGCCGCCTGGGTGATCGGCAACGTGAGGCGGAACACGAGGTCGTCGCCCTGGCGCTCGAAGTGTTCGTCGCGCTCGACCCGAAGGCGCACGTAGAGGTCGCCTGACGCCCCGCCACGGGCGCCAACAGCGCCACGGCCGGTGAGCCTCAGTGTGGAGCCGTCGTCGACTCCGGCAGGCACGTCGACGGTGAAAGTCTTGTCGGTGACTATGCGCCCCTCGCCCTTGCAGGTCGAGCACGGCTCGGGGATCACCTGGCCGGAGCCACCACAGCGCCTACAGGGGCTGGCGGACACGATCTGGCCGAGCACCGTGTTGCGCACCGCGCGCACCTCTCCGGTGCCGCTGCACTCGCTGCAGGTGTCAGGGGTCGTGCCGGGTGCCGCGCCTGTGGAGTCGCAGTCCTCGCAGAGCACCGCAGTGCGAACGCTCACATCGGTGGCGGTTCCGAAGAGGGCCTCGGTGAACCCGAGGTTGGCCGTCACCTCCAGGTCGGGACCGCGGTTGGAGCTTGCGCGGTCGCGCTGGCGACCACCACCGGTGAAGGGACTGCCGGCGCCGAAGAACGCATCGAACAGGTCGCCGAGGCCTTCGCCCTGGCCGAACGGGTCACCGAAGTCGAAGCCCTCGGCGTCACCGAATCGGTCATAGCGCTCGCGCTTCTCGGGGTCCGAGAGCACCTCGTACGCGGCGGCGAGCTCCTTGAATCGATGCTCGGCGTCGGCATCGCCCGGGTTGGCGTCTGGGTGAGACTCGCGCGCAAGGCGACGGTAGGACCTCTTGATCTCCTCGGCCGAGGCGTCCTGGGACACCTCGAGGATCTCGTAGAAATCAGCCACGCGAACAGTCCCTTCCTGGCACACACACGACTCTGTGCGGGCTTGGCATCTTGGCAGCCATCAGCCCTCGCTCAACAAACGGCTGAGGCGGCGGCTGACCTGCGACACGGCAGAGACGGTCTCGGCGTAGTCCATCCGGGTGGGCCCGAGCACGGCGATAGCTCCCGCGGGGCCCGTGTCGGACTCATATGGCGCCACGACCAGCGAGCATTCGGCCAGCGGTTCGACACCGGTTTCGGAGCCGATCGCCACGGTCAGGCCTCCGTCGACGATCTCCTGCAGGAGTCCGATCACCACGAACTGCTTCTCGAGCACCGTCAGCACGCCCTCCACGGTCTCACGGGTGTCGAACACATTTGCTATCCGGCTTGCGCCATCCACATAGACGTGCGCGCCCTCGGCCTCGGCGGCCTCGCCGATGGCGGCCGCCGCGAGGATCGCAAGCTCGGCGCCGGGCAGCGACGAGTCGAACGCGTGGCCGGCCACCTCCGCCAGCGGCCCGCCCACCAACTCATCCGCCAGCGCCTTCTGTGCGTCGGCCAGCCCGCCTGCGTCGACTCCCGGTGCGGGTATCTCGAAGGTCCGCTTCACCACCGCACCTGCGGATGTGACCGCTACCACGAGCAGCATGGTGGGGGCCAGGTCGACCAGTTGCACGGAGCGGACAGTCGCCGCTTCTCCGCCCTGTTCGGTGACCACGGCGGCTGTGCCGGTGAGGGAGGAGAGCAGGCGGCTCGTCTCGCGCAGCATCTGTTCCAGCTCGCCATGGGCGGCGGCGAAGAACTCCGAAACGCGAGCCACGCCGGCCGGGCTCATCGCGAGTTCGGGCGACATGTCGTCGACGTAGAACCGGTAGCCCTTCTCGGTGGGTACCCGGCCCGCGCTCGTGTGGGGTTGTTCCAGGTAGCCCTCGGTCTCGAGGTTCGCCAGTTCGCTTCGCACCGTCGCCGGGGACACGGACACATCGCTGCGCTTGGAGATCGTGTTGGATCCGACCGGTTGCGCGGTCTCGACGTACTCCATCACGACTGCCCGCAGGATCGCGGACTTCCGGTCATCGAGTGCCATCGGGTGCTCCGGGTCGGGGCGGCTCAGCCGCCGAAGGACGTTGGCACTCAGTCTACGCGAGTGCCAGCCGCTGCGATGAGGCAGCCCGTGAGAGTGTTGGCATCCACCTCAGCCGGCCCGCCGAGCCAGGTCAGTCATCCAGGCGCAGCGCACGGATGAAGGCATCAGAGGGGATCTCCACCGCGCCCACGTTCTTCATCCGCTTCTTGCCCGCCTTCTGCTTCTCCAGCAGCTTGCGCTTGCGGGTCACGTCGCCGCCATAGAGCTTGGCGGTGACGTCCTTGCGAAATGCGCGCACGGTCTGGCGGGCGATGATCCGGCTGCCGATGGCCGCCTGGATCGGCACGTCGAACTGCTGGCGTGGGATGATCTCGCGCAGCTTCTCGGTCATCTTCTTGCCGTACTCATCTGAGTTCTCGCGGTGAACGATCGTGCAGAACGCATCGACCGGATCGCCATGCAGCAGGATCTCCACCTTCACGAGGTCCGCCGGGTCGTATCCCGTCGGCTCGTAGTCGAGGCTGGCGTAACCCTGCGTGCGGCTCTTCATCTGGTCAAAGAAGTCGATCACCACCTCAGCGAGCGGCAGTTTGTAGTGGAGGTCAACCCGCTCGGGTGACAGGTACTCCATGCGTGTCATCTCGCCGCGACGGCCCTGGCACAACTCCATCAGCGTTCCGACGTATTCGCTCGGAGCGATGATCGAACAAGTCAGCATCGGCTCGCGGACCTCTTCGATCGATCCCGGGTCGGGCAGGTCGGCCGGGTTGTCGACCAGGTGTTCCTCGCCGTTCGTCGTGGTCACCTCGTACTCAACGGACGGAGCGGTGGCGATCAACGAGAGCCCGAACTCGCGCTCGAGACGCTCGCGGATGATCTCCATGTGCAACAGCCCGAGGAAGCCACACCGGAACCCGAAGCCGAGCGCACCCGAGGTCTCCGGCTCGTAGGTGAACGAGCTGTCGTTGAGCCGCATCTTCAGCAGCGACTCGCGCAGGTCCTCGAAGTCGTCGCCCTCCACCGGGTACAGGCCACAGAACACCATGGGCTTCGGTTCGCGGTAGCCCTCCAGCGGCTCCTCGGCAGGTTCTGCCGCGTCGGTCACCGTCTCACCCGAGCGGGCCTCGCCAACGTCCTTGATGCCGGCGATCAGGTAGCCGACCTCGCCGGGGCCCAGCGTGTCGACCGGCGTGTTGTCGGGTGTGCGCACACCGATCTCGATCGCCTCATGGGTGGCGCCCGCCTGCATGAACCGCAGCTTCGAGCCCGTGCGCAGATGCCCGTTGACCACCCGGATCGAACTCACCACGCCCCGGTACTGGTCGAAGTGCGAGTCGAAGATCAGGCCCTGTGTCTCGGCATCAGGGTCACCCTCGGGCGGCGGAATGCGGTCGATGACTGCGTCGAGCACGGCGTCGACACCTTCACCGGTCTTGGCGGAGATCCGCAGGATGTCATCCGCGGGGATGCCGAGCACCGACTCGATCTCTGCTGCGTACTTGTCGGGCTCCGCGGCCGGCAGGTCGAGCTTGTTGAGCACCGCCACGATCTCCAGGTCGCTTTCCAGCGCCAGGTAGCAGTTGGCCAGCGTCTGGGCCTCGATGCCCTGGCTCGCATCGACGACCAGGATCACGCCTTCGCAGGCCGCCAGGCTGCGCGATACCTCGTATCCGAAGTCCACGTGGCCCGGCGTGTCGATCAGGTTTATTACGTGGTCCTTCCAGTCGAGGCGCACTGACTGGAGCTTGATGGTGATGCCGCGTTCGCGCTCGATATCCATCGAGTCAAGGAACTGGTTGCGCATGTCGCGGGCCTGCACGGCGCCGGTGATCTCGAGCAGCCGGTCCGCGAGCGTCGACTTGCCATGGTCAATGTGGGCGATGATCGAGAGGTTGCGGATGTACGAGAGGTCGGTCACTGGTCGGTTCCGTGCGGCGGGGCTTTCCAGTCTGGCGCAGCACACTGCCGGTGGCGACATCGCCGATCTGGTGGCCGGCACGCCCCTTCGCTATCCTCTGTCGTTCGTCCAAACCCCCACTGGGCACACTCCAACGAGGAAATTGCACCCGATGGCCAACATCAAGAGCCAGATCAAGCGGAACCGTCAGAACGATCGTGCGAAGGAGCGCAACCGCGCCGTTCGCAGCGAGGTGCGCACGCGCATCAAGGCTGCCGAGACCGCAATCGAAGAGGGTGCCGACAACGCCCAGGAAGTGGTCGCATCTGCAATCAAGCGCATCGACGTTGCTGCACAGAAGCGCGTCCTGCACCGCAACACGGCCGCACGCGCCAAGTCGCGGCTGATGCACAAGCTCCACGCAGCCAGCTGACCTGCCGCCCGGGCGGGCGAGTACTGCGGCCGGTTCAGCGCCGGCCACCGCCTGACAGCGCGGAGAGCCGCGCCACCAGCAGCTCCAACACCATCTCGGGTGGTGCTCCCGTTGCGCCCCGCAACTCCACGTCGGCCCGGTGCAGCAGCGTCGTTGCCCTCGCCAGCTTGGCCGAGCCCATTCTGGAGCTCTGGTCGAGCGCCTTCTTGGCCGGGAAAGTGGACCCCTTCATTCCGAGCAGGGCTGCTGCCGCCTTCTCGTCGTGTACTGCGGCGCCATCGAGGCGCAGCATCCGCTCGAAGTGGTTCTGCAGCGTGACCATCACCTGAAGCGGGTGGCGCTGGCCACCGGCCATCATGCGGCGCACCAACTCGACGGCCTGCGCGGTACGCCCCTTGTCGATCGCGTCGGTGAGGTCCCACGGCGGCACGCCCCCGCTCTCACCCAGCAGCGGCTGCACCTGCTCCACTCCGACCCGGTCCTCTCCCGGGTTGGCGGCTGCGACCAGTT
This sequence comes from Actinomycetes bacterium, assembly GCA_024222295.1. NCBI lineage: Bacteria > Bacillati > Actinomycetota > Actinomycetes > Actinomycetes bacterium. Next base: position 7,419 of record JAAEPF010000051.1, on the reverse strand, counting down.
CCAGCAGGGCGGGAAGGCGACCGACGTCTTCGCCGAGGGTGTCCTCCACAAGGGCACGGGCCTGACGATCGAGTTGTACGTCGGCACCGTCGAACTGCTCGTCGAACCAACCGGAGCGACGCTTGCCCGAGGGTGGTGTCGTGTCGACCACGTCACCGCCACGGCCCTTGACGGCGTCGGCGAGCTTCTTGGGAACCGGGTTGGACCGCGCTCCCGATGTGATGGGCTTGTCCCACACGAGCACCAGGCTCACGTCGTCGGTCACGTCGTCCACCAGGTCGATCAGCAGCTTCGACTCGGCCGCGGGGAACCGCCCCAGGTTGCGTGCAACCACCACCCGGCCACCGAACATCGACACCGTGGTGGCCGCCAACGCGACGGCCGACAGGTCGTAGTCGTCGCCGCGGAACTCATCGAGCACCTCGTTGCGGTCGGCGTCACCGAGCTCAGCGGCCACTGCTTCGCCCGCCGCCTGCTCCAACAGCACGGCGTCTGACCCCTTGAGCAGCGTGATGGTCACCTAAGTGCTGCCTCGGTAGCCAGGGCAGCGGTCACGTCCATAGCCCGGCGCGCCGCATCGGTGTGCGAAGTCCGCACGAAAACGGCGCCGGCCGCGAGGGCGGCAACCACCGTCGCCTCCAGGGATCCGCCTGGCTCCATCCCCTCGTCATCCGGGCACACGGCGACGGTGTGGCCCGCCGCGACCAGTGCCGGGACCGTCGTCGATGGGCACTCGAGCACCAGAGTCGACGGTTCGACCCCCGCTTCGGTTGCCAGACGGGCAGCCTCGGCGAGTTCGTCCGTGTCCACGCCCGAGATCCAGACGGAGCCCTTGGTCGCCAGGGCGTCCTCAGGTGACTCCAGCAGCTCGGCCGAGGGGAACAACGCAACCGCCCCAGGAGGATGGTGGGCCGGGTCGGCGCCCGGCACGAATACCGGAGCCACGAGCAGATCCTGCGCCCCGACGACCATCACGGCGCCAATCTACACCGGGCGCATGACACCGCAGACTGGAGTCCCTCACGCACAGATCGGTGGGGATCCCCTCGCGAGGGGCCGGCTCTCGCCAACCACCAGCACAGCACCCAACCGACCAGCCAGGTCCACCAATGCGGGCGTTGACTCCGCTGCGGAGACCAGGGCCACGCGTGTCAGGCCCTGCCGCCAGAGGCCTTCCTGGATGGAAACCGCATCCTGTGGACCGGGCCCACCTCCCACCTCCAACACCCAGCTCTCGTTGCACGACCGCAGCGTCGCTCCCCCGTCGAGCTCCAACGACCCACCGGTCAGCGGCAGCGGCGGACGCACCAACAGCAAGATCGGCAGTGCGGCCACGAGCACGCAGCGGCCAGCGGCCGAATGACCCCGATGGCGCCAGAGCGCGGTCGCTGCAGCCAGACCTGCCCCGATCGCGACCCATCCGGCGATCGGCAGTGGCGGAGCCGACAGCTCCGCGATGCCCGCGGCCACGGTGTTGACCCACCACACCGCCACGCGCACAGGCAGCTGGAGCACCCATGCCAGCTCTTCACGGACCACTCCGGCGAGCAGTCCCGAGGTCATGCCAAGCGTCATCACGAGCCCTGCGGCCGGCTCCGCAAGCAGGTTCGCCGGCACGGCCAGCACCGAGGTCGGACCGAACGTGGCAGCCATCACCGGCACTGCGCCGGCCTGGGCGGCGAGGGTCACCCCGAGCGGGCGGGCCAGCCACTCCGGGCCCGGCACCAGCCGCCAGATCCGTTGGGCACACAGCACCAGACCCGCGGTTGCCGCGAGCGAGAGCCGGAACCCGACCGAGTGCACGAGCATCGGGTCCGCCACGAGCAGGCCCGTGGCGGCGAGGCACAACGTGCGAACTCCGGGCACCGTGCGACCTGTGGCGGCAGCCGTGAGGCCGAGCAACGCCATCGCTGCCGCACGCAGTACAGAGGGCTCGGCCCGGGTCACGAGCACGAACCCGACGATGGCCAACGCACCCAGCGCCCACCGCCAGCGGAACGTGACCCGAGAGGTGAGGGGCGACAGTGCAACCAACACGAACACGAGGTTCTGGCCCGATACCGCGAGGAGGTGCGTGAGCCCCGACGCGCGGAACCGGAACTGCGTGAGCTCGTCCTGGCGTCGGTCGTCTCCCACCACCAGACCCACATAGAGGGCACGGTGCTGCTCGGACATGGAGCCCGACCCTCTCCACAACAGCTCGTGCACACCGTTGGCGGCGCGGAACCAGATCCTCGTACCCGACACGCGCTCCGCCTCGCTCACCCGGATGCGGCCGGCGAGGTGGCGCGACAGCACCCAGCCCCGCGGCGCCCGATCGAGATCCGACACGGCGCCCGACAGCGCCACCCGGTTCCCCATCCGCAGTGCCCGCACGACACCCTCGGTGTCACGGTCGAAGTCGGCCATGTACCGGCGGCCGTCGACGGTGACCTCCACCCTCGTGCCGAACCGTCCCGACTCCGGATCTGCCGCCAGTTGAGCCGTGCCGTCGACCCGCTCAGGCAGCGGTAGGTCCAGGCCCGCAAGGTCCTGGTCGGCCCGCAGCGCTACCAGCGCCACCATTGCGACGGCGAGCGCCCCGCCGACCAGCCACCGCGGGCCAGACCTGCGGGCTGCCGCGACCACCAGGGCACACGCTATGAGAGTCGGCGGAAGCCACGCTGGCACGGCGGCCCCGAACAGTGCCGCAGCTGCGGCGGACACGGCAGTGACCACGACGCCGGCTTGGCCGGCCATCGCATGCAGCGCCTCACGCATGGCGGGCGTGCAGACCTCCATCTCAGCGCACCGAGACGAGGCCCTCCAGCGCTTCCAGCTTCGCCTCGCCGATACCGCGCACTTCGAGCAGGGAGTCGACCGAGCCGAACGGCCCTTGGCGCTCGCGGTGGCTGATGATCGCGGCCGCGGTGGCCGGTCCGATCCCGGGCAACTCCTCCAGGGCGGCTGCATCGGCCGAGTTCACGTCGACCAAGGACTGGCTCGAGTCACCGGGGGTGACTCCGAGCCCGCCCTCGACCAGCGGGGCACCGACCTCCTCTCCGGCCGCGGGCACGTACAGGCGGGCGCCGTCGTTGAGCCTGGCAGCGAGGTTGAGGCGACCCGGATCCGCGCCGGGGAGGCTCCCACCTGCTGCGTCCATGGCGTCGCCCACCCGGGCACCGACCGGCAGTTCGGTGAGCCCCGGCAGCGCAACCGCGCCCGCCACGTGCACGACGATCTGCTCGGTCGGCTCCGTGGGGACAGGATCCTCTTTCGCCGCACTGCCCGGGCCGGGGTTCACCGGTCCGTCGCTGCCCGATCCGGCGTCCAGCGGTGCGGCTCCCTCAGCGAGGGGTATCCGGTCCTCGATCAGGGCCGGCCGCGCCAACCAGTGCCACCCACCCCAGCCGACGAGCACGCCGGCGACCAGTACCGCCACGACCGCCCGCGCATTCATGGACCCGGGCAGCATCTCTGACACCCGGCCCAACAGAGAGCCTGCCAAGGGCGTGGCCGAGCTGCCGGCTCCTCGGCGCAGCAACTCATCCAGCGGCGAGTGAGCCGGATCGTCGCCTGCGGCTGTGTCCTCGGCCTGCGGTTCGTTCAGTTCCTCTGCCGCCACACGCCGCAACCTACGGACACGTATGGCTCAGGTCACCGGGTCGCGCGGCCCGTTGACACCAGGTCAGCGTCTGCTGTTCAGAACAGTTCGCCGGACAGCCGCTTGCGCCACAAGGCGCGCAGGCCGTCGTCGGAGAGGACCTCGAGCAGGTCGACGAAGCTCTTGCGTGCTTCATCGTCGGCCTTCACCTTGCCCAGCAGCTCACCAAGTTGGCGCTCCACCTCGGCGTCGCCACCCTCGGGGGCTCCACCAGTTCGCGCCAGCGCTGCCACACGGCGCACAGCGGCCGTCTCGGGAATCCGTGAGAGCAGCGCCGTCGCGTCGTCGGTGTCGCCACGTCCGACCAGGATCTCCGCCAACCCCACGATCGCGTCCTCGTTGTCGTTGTCGATCTCCAGCGCCGAGCGCAGGGATGCCTCATCGCCGAGTGCAACCAGCCTGGCGACCTCCTGCTCCTCGGGGCTCGAGGTCAGCTTGTTGACGAACGCCCGGACCTCGGACTCGGGCTGGGCGCCGATGAAGCTGTCGACCACCTTGCCATCGACCAGTGCATGCACAGCCGGGATCGACTGTGCCTGGAACGCCTGGGCGATCTGGGGGTTGGAATCGACGTCGACCTTGGCGAGCTCGACACGACCCGCGGTCTCCCCGATCACCTTCTCGATGATCGGCCCCAGGGTCTTGCAGGGACCACACCATTCCGCCCAGAGGTCGACGACAACCGGGACCGTCGCGGAGCGTTCGATCACAGCGGTCTGGAAGGTTGCGTCGGTTACATCGGCCATCTGACCATCCTACGGCGGGCCGGAAGCCGGTCCGATCCGCGGGGACTAGCGTGGCCGGACCGACCAACGCGAGGAGGCGAGGATGGCCGGCGACAACGCCAGCCCCGAAGGCGTGAACACCGAGCAAGTGACGGCATGGTTCGCTGACAACGTTCCGGCCTGCTCACCGCCGCTGGACTTCCGGCTCATCGCGGGTGGGCACTCCAACCTCACCTTCGAGGTCACCGACTCCATCTCCGGCCGCTGGGTGCTGAGGCGCCCACCGCTCGGCCAGGTCCTCGCCTCCGCCCACGACATGGGCCGCGAGCACAAGATCATCTCGGCTCTGGCCGGCACCGACGTGCCGGTTCCCGCAACCATCGGGCTCTGCACCGACGAGGCGGTCAACGGCGCCCCCTTCTACGTGATGGACTTCGTCGACGGCACCGTGGTGCGCAACCAGTCCGATGCCGAGGGCCTCGATCCCGACCAGCGCCGACGGGCGGGTGAGTCTCTCGTCGACGTCATGGCCGCAATCCACACCGTCGACGTCGACGCGGTGGGCCTCGGCGACCTCGGCCGCAAGCAGGACTACATCGCCCGCCAGCTCAAGCGCTGGTACGGCCAGTTCGAGAAGTCCGACGGCCAGGTGACCGGTGGGCTCGACCTGCCGTCGGTGCACGCAGCGCACGACCTGCTGTCATCCAGCATCCCGGCCCAACAGGGCGCCGCGATCGTGCACGGCGACTACCGGCTCGACAACTGCATGCTCGGCACCAGCGGCGAGGTCAATGCAGTACTCGACTGGGAGATCTGCACCCTCGGGGATCCGATGGCCGACGTGGGCCTCCTCTGGGTCTACTGGACCGACCCCGGTGGGGACGCCGTGCTCCCGCAGGCCTCGCCCACCTCGCTCGAGGGGTTCCCCACCAAGGCCGAACTGATCGCCCGCTACGCGGCGGCCTCGGGTCGTGACGTCTCCTCGCTCGACTTCTACATCGCATTCGGCTTCTGGAAACTCACCTGCATCATCGCCGGTGTGTACGCGCGCTACGCGGGTGGTGCAATGGGAGACGTGCCACCCGAACAGATCGACGGATTCCGCCACATGCTCGATGCGCTTGCCACCCAGACCGAGCAGGCGTGCGCGGAGGTCCGGTGAAGGAACTCCTCGAAGTCCACGAGCATCCGTCCCTGTCGGAGCCGGTGATGGTCGTCGCTCTCGAAGGCTGGATCGACGCCGGCATGTCGGCCGCAGGGGCCATCTCCACCGTCGCCAGCTCCACCGACGCAAGTGCGGTCGCCTCCTTCGACGCGGACCGGATCATCGACCACCGCGCCCGCCGACCGGTGATGCAGATCGTCAACGGCCTGATCACCAACCTCGAATGGCCCGCCACCGAGGTGCACGCCGGGGTCGATTCGAGCGGCAACGACCTGTTGCTGCTGCAGGGCGCCGAGCCCGACTTCGAATGGCAGGCCTTCACGCGCGCCGTCATCGAGCTGGCGGAGGACTTCGAGGTGGCCCGGATCGTCTACCTCGGCGCATACCCGGCCCCGGTGCCCCACACCCGGGGCGTCAACCTCGCTGTCACCACGTCGTCGCCCGACCTCTCCGACGAGCTGCGCGGCTATGTACGCGGCTCCCTCGCGGTTCCGGGGGGAATCCACGCGGTCATCGACGTGGAGGCCAACTCGGTCGGCATCCCCACGCTCGGGCTGTGGGCACAGGTTCCGCACTACATCTCATCGATGCAGTACCCGGCGGCCAGCCTCGCCCTCGTCGACGGCCTCCGTGACGTGGCCGGACTCGACATCGACGTCGGCGAGCTCGCAGGCGACGCCGCCGGCACCCGCGACCGCCTCGATGCGCTCGTGGCCGAGAACCAGGAGCACCAGGAAATGGTGCGCCAGCTCGAAGAAGTGTTCGACACGACGTCTCCCGACGACGAACCACCCACGCCCATCGGCCTCGGCGAGATGCCGAGCGGCGATGAACTGGCTGCTGAACTGCAGGAGTTCCTGCAACAGCGCCCCGAGGAGGACTGACCATGCTCGTAGACGCCCCACTCGGGCCCGACCTGTCGCTCGCCCCGCTCGCGGCGAAGAAACTCGAAGAGGCCGGCTTCGGCGGCGTGTGGTCAGCCGAGATCAACCACGATCCCTTCATGCCCCTGATGCGGGCCGCCGAGACGACCAGCACACTCGAGCTGGGCACCGGAATCGCCGTGGCCTTCGCCCGCAACCCGATGCTCGTGGCCAACATCGGCTACGACCTGCAGAAGTTCTCCGAGGGCCGATTCATCCTCGGACTCGGCTCCCAGATCAAGCCCCACATCACCCGCCGTTTCTCGATGCCCTGGTCGCGGCCCGCGGCACGCATGCGCGAGTTCGTCCAGGCCACCCGCGCCATCTGGGACTGCTGGCAGGAAGGCACGAAGCTCGACTTCGACGGCGAGTTCTACAACCACACGCTGATGACCCCGATGTTCGATCCCGGCCCCAACCCCCATGGCGTGCCGAAGATCTACCTGGCCGGCGTGGGCGAGCTGATGACCGAGGTCGCAGGCGAGACCTGCGACGGGTTCCTCTGCCACGCCTTCACCACGGAACGCTGGCTGCGCGAGGTCACGATTCCGGCCCTCGAACGGGGAGCGAAGAAGGCCGGCCGGAGCCTCGACGACATCGAAGTGTCAGGACCGGCGTTCGTCATCACCGGCAAGAATGAAGCCGAGATGGCCCAGTCCCGCGAGATGACCGCCGGCCAGATCGCCTTCTACGGCTCCACACCCGCCTACCGCGGGGTGCTCGACCTGCACGGCTGGGGTGAACTCGGCGACGAACTGCACGCCATGTCCAAGGAAGGCCGCTGGGCCGAGATGGGCGGCGCCATCGACGACGAGGTGCTCAACACGTTCGCAGTGGTCGCCGAGCCCTCGGGCGTGGCCGGAGGGCTCCACACGCGCGACGGCCACGGGCCCGACGCCAGCAGGTTCTGTGCACCGGCGGCGCCAGCCCCCGGGACGTGGGGTCCGGGCCCGGACGGCCTTC